>NZ_JBEPMD010000007.1:0-205747 GCF_040545555.1 Curtobacterium oceanosedimentum | reverse complement strand
CCACTCCCAGCCCCACGGAATTTCGGCGCCGGTGGGGGTCGCAATCGTCATCCCCGACCCCCGCCCCCCCCCGGGGCGCCCCCCCCCCCCCCGGGGGGGGGGGGGGGGGGGGGGCCCCGCCGCCCCCCCCCCTCCCGTCCGCCCGTCAGTGGCTACACACCCAGCAGTTCGTCCTCGACCTCGTCGTCGGACCGCGGCTTGGCGTCCTTCCGCCGCTGCCGCTCGAGCGCCCGCTCGCGTTCCTCGGGATCGTCCTGGTTGAGGTTCCGGTACTCCTGCACCATCACGTACGCCAGGAACCCGAAGCCGCCCGCGGCGAAGAGGAACCACTGGATGAAGTAGCTGAGGTGCAGACCAGTGTCCGCCGAGGGGCGGTCCCAGCTGAGAGGCCGGGCGTCCGTCGGTGCGGGGGACTCGGAGGCGAGCTGGCCGTACGCGCCCGTCCAGATCGGTGCGTCCACCTTGTCCGCCACGTCGGCGAGGGTGACGGACTGCACCTGGTCGGTGTGCGACGGGTCCGTGCGTCCGGGGATGCGCGGCTCGCTCTGCTGCAGGCGTGCGGTCACCGTCACCTCGCCGCTCGGCGGAGCGGGGACGCTGTCCGGAGCGTCCTGCCGGTTGCCGGTCGGAACCCACCCCCGGTCGACCACGAACGCGCGGCCGTCGGCGGTGACGAGCGGCGTGAGCACCTCGAACCCGGGCTGTCCGTTGTGCACGCGGTTGCGGACGAGGAGCTGGTCGTCGACGTCGTACCGGCCGGTGACCTCGACTCGGAGCCACTGCTGGTCGTCGCTCCACGAGGAGGCCCGTGGGAGCGCCTGGTCGAGCGGCACGGGGGTGTGGTCGTAGTTCTGTGCGATCTGCTCGTTCTGCCGGACCGCCTCGTTGCGGCGGTCCCACTGCCACATGCCGAAGAGCGTGCAGATGATCGCGAAGGCGACGGCGATCGCGAAGTAGCCCACCCAGCGGCGGCTCCGGACGAAGGCCCAGCCGACCGTGGGAGCGTCAGCGGTGCCGGCGCGGACCACGGTCGGGGCGTCCGTGCGGTCGGACGTGGGGGCGCCGCCGGACGCGGGGGCGCCGCCGGACGTGGTGGCGCCGTCGCCGTCGACGGTCGGACGTCGTCCGGCGTCGCGCTGCAGCTTCGCGGCGTGCTTCCGCCCGTAGCGGGCGGTGGGGTCGAACTCGTCCGTCATCGTCCGGTGCCGGTGGAGCGCACCCCGACGTCGTTCTTGGGAGCGTCCTCACGCGCACGGACGTCGTCGAGGCTGTCGACGTCCTCGTGCATCCCGGTCACCCGGACCGGGAACGAGCGGGAGCGCAGGTAGTCGGCGAGGAAGTCGCAGTGTTCCTCGCACGCCGCCCAGATCTTCACCCGGTCGACGGCGTGGATGCGCGGGTTCCGCCAGTTGATCCGCCACTCGGCGGTGTTCGTGCAGCCCGCCCGCGAGCAGACCGGCGTCGAACCCGGCTCGGTGAAGAGGTCGAACGTAGCGCCCATCAGCGACGCGTCCGGGACTTCGCGGACCACACACGGGAGCGGTCGCCGTTCCGCTGCCATTCCTCCTGCGCGTGCTGGGCCTGCTCGCGGAGGCGTTCCTGCTCGGCGCGGTAGGCCTCGGCCCGGGCGTCCTCCTGCTGCTCGCGGAGGTGGGGGTCGACGGCGTCGTAGAGCTCGATCGAACCAGCGGGTGCGACGATGTCGCTCTCGGCGTGGTTGCCGGCGTTCGCGAGGATCACGGCCACCCACGGGATCACCGCGGCGAGCACGATCGGGATGACCGCGAGCCAGGTGTGCCAGGTCGTCCACACGAGGACGGCGCCGATGAAGCACACGACACGCACGCCCATCTGCCAGACGTACTTGGACAGGCGGTGTGCCCGATCCAGCTCGGGGGAGTCAGGCAGGGACGTGATGCTCTGCGTGGACCCGGAGTGGGTGTGCGTCGCGTGGAACCGGCGCTGCGTCGACTTCATACGGTGTTCTTCCATTCGCCAGGGTCAAGCCTAAGCCCGGACCACCGACAGTCGACCCACCGCGCGGGGGACAGGTGAGGGAACGGCTCCGGTACGCTCGTCCGGGCGTGTCCAGCGGCCGGCGGCCTCGCGGTCGGACCGGCACACGCCGCGTCACCCCCACTCGAACGGAGCGATCATGACCACCCCCCGTACCGTCCTCGTCACCGGCGGCAACCGCGGCATCGGCCACGCCCTCGCTGCACGCTTCGTCGCCGAGGGACACCGCGTCGCCGTGACCTCCCGCAGCGGTCAGGGCGGACCCGAGGGTGCGCTCACCGTCGCCGCCGACATCACCGACTCCGCCTCGGTCGACGCTGCCTTCACCCAGGTCGAGGCCGAGCTGGGGCCGATCGAGGTGCTGGTCGCGAACGCCGGCATCACGAACGACCAGCTCCTGCTCCGCATGTCGGAGGAGGACTTCACGAGCGTCGTCGACACGAACCTGACGGGCACGTTCCGGGTGGTCAAGCGTGCGACCAAGGGGATGATGAAGGCGAAGTTCGGTCGCATCGTGCTCATGTCGAGCGTCGTCGGCGCCTACGGACAGGTCGGCCAGGTCAACTACGCCTCGTCGAAGGCCGCGCTCGTCGGCATGGCCCGCTCGATCACCCGTGAGCTCGGCTCGCGCGGCATCACCGCCAACGTCGTCGCGCCGGGGTTCATCCAGACCGACATGACGGCCGCGCTCCCCGAGGAGCTGCAGGCCGAGTTCAAGAAGCAGATCCCGGCGGCGCGCTACGGCACGGTCGACGACGTCGCCGACGCCACGCTCTTCCTGGCGAGCGACGGCGCCGGGTACGTCTCCGGAGCGGTGATCCCGGTCGACGGCGGTCTCGGGATGGGCCACTAGCCCGTCCAGGTCGTCCCGAGACCCGGACGCACCGGTCCGGTCTCGGGACCAGCGACGGGTCTCGCGTCCTCGGGCACGAGAGCGGTCGCCCACCCCGGGGCTCGGCGACGCCCCCGGGCCGCGGGTCAGCCGCGCAGGCCGAGCGTCGCGAGCACCGCGGACAGGTCGCGGTCGACGACCGCCACGTCCGCCCGCTCGCGGACCAGCGGCTTCGCGTCGAAGGCCACGCCCAGGGCCGCGACGCCCATCATGACGAGGTCGTTGGCACCGTCACCGACCGCCACGGTGCGGGACAGCGGGACGTCGTCCGACCCGGCCCACGCGCGCAGCGTCCCGGCCTTCGCCTCGGCGTCGACGACGTCACCGAGCACGCGACCGGTGAGCACGCCGTCCACCGCCTCGAGCCGGTTGGCCCGGCAGTGGTCGAGGCCGAGCCGCGCGGCGAACGGGTCGAGGACCTCGTGGAACCCGCCGGAGACGACGCCGACGGTGCCGCCGGCGGCGTGCACGCCGCGGACCAGCTCCTCGGCACCCCGCGTCACGCGGACCGCCTGCTGCGCGCGCGTGCAGACGTCGGCCGGGAGGCCCGCCAGGGTCGCGACCCGCTCCCGGAGGCTCTCGGCGAAGTCGATCTCGCCGCGCATGGCGCGCTCCGTCACCGCCTGCACCTGTGGTCGGGTCCCGGCGTGGTCGGCGAGCAGTTCGATGACCTCGTCCTCGAGCAGCGTGGAGTCGGCATCGAGGACGACGAGGAAGCGTGGCACGCACCAACGGTACCGACAGCAGGAGGCGCGGCCGACGTCTGTGACGTCAGCCGCGCCTCCAGGCCGGGTGGTGGGTGCGGTCAGGCCTCGACCCGCACGCCCTTGCCGACGCAGCGGGTGCAGTCCGGACTCGGTGACCGGTGCGGTCAGGCCTCGACTCGGACGCCCTTGCCGACGACGGTGATCCCCGATTCGGTCACCGTGAAGCCGCGGGCTTCGTCGGTCTCGCGGTCGACGCCGACCTGCGCGCCGGGAGCGATGACCACGTCCTTGTCGAGGATCGCGCGGTTCACGATCGAACCGGCGCCGATCGACGCGCGCTCGAACACGATCGAGTCGAGGACCTTCGCGCCGGAGTCGATGCCGCACCACGGACCGATCACACTGCGCTCGACCTGGGCACCGGAGAGCAGGCAGCCGAGCGAGACGATCGAGTCGACCGTCGAGCCGGTGTTGCCGTTCGCGTCGCGCACGAACTTCGCCGGCGGCAGGTTCGTCTGCTGGTTGAAGATCGGCCAGTCCTGGTTGTACAGGTTGAAGACCGGGACCGGCGCGATGAGGTCCATGTGGGCGTCGAAGAACGAGTCGATCGTCCCCACGTCACGCCAGTAGTACCGGTCGCGGTCGTTCGACCCGGGCACGTCGTTGCGCTGCAGGTCGTAGACGCCGGCGTCGCCGCGGGCCACGAAGTCCGGCACGATGTCGCCGCCCATGTCGTGCTTGCTCGACTCGATCTGCCCGTCGCGGAGCACCGCGTCGACGAGGGCGTCGGCGTTGAACACGTAGTTGCCCATCGACGCGAGGATCTCGTCGGGCGAGTCGGCCAGGCCGACGGCGTCCTTCGGCTTCTCGAGGAACGCGTCGATCTTGGTCGGGTCGTCCTGGTCCACCTGGATGACGCCGAACTGGTCGGCGAGTCCGATCGGCTGCCGGATCGCCGCGACCGTGGCACTGCGGCCGGAGGCGATGTGGGCCTCGATCATCTGGTGGAAGTCCATCCGGTAGACGTGGTCGGCACCGACCACGACCACGATGTCCGGGCGCTCGTCGCGCAGCAGGTTGAGCGACTGCAGGATCGCGTCCGCCGAGCCGGCGAACCACCGCTTGCCGAGTCGCTGCTGCGCCGGCACCGACGCGACGTATGACCCGAGGAGCCCCTCCATGCGCCAGGTCTCGGCCACGTGACGGTCGAGGCTGTGCGACTTGTACTGGGTCAGGACGACGATCTTCTGCAACCCGGAGTTGACCAGGTTGGAGAGCGCGAAGTCGATGAGGCGGAAGTTGCCGCCGAACGGGACTGCGGGCTTCGCACGGTCGGCCGTGAGCGGCATGAGCCGCTTGCCCTCGCCGCCGGCGAGGACGATGCCGAATACCTTCTTTGGTGCCATGTGGTTCACAGTAGGCGTCCGGACGGCAGACCCGTTACCTTGAGTCCGTGCGAGTCGATCTACTGACCAGGGAGTATCCGCCGGAGGTCTACGGCGGAGCGGGTGTCCACGTGGCCGAGCTCACGGCTGCGCTGCGGTCGGGGACGGACACGGACGTGCGCGTGCGTGCCTTCGGGGCGTTCCGCGACGAGGAGGGCGTGTGGGCCTACCGCACGCCCGAGGGACTCGAGGACGCGAACGGTGCGCTCCAGGCGCTCGGCACCGACGTCCGCATCGCCGCCGACGTCGAGGGCGCCGACCTGGTGCACTCCCACACCTGGTACGCGAACGCCGCGGGACGCATCGCGCAGCTCACCCACGGCATCCCGCACGTGGTCACCGCGCACAGCCTCGAGCCACTGCGCCCGTGGAAGGCCGAGCAGCTCGGCGGCGGGTACCGGCTGTCGAGCTGGATGGAGCGCGAGGCCTTCGAGCAGGCCGACGGCGTGATCGCGGTCTCCAAGGCCATGCGCGCCGACATCCTGCGCTCCTACCCGTCGATCGACCCGGCGAAGGTCCACGTCGTCTACAACGGCATCGACATCGACGAGTGGAAGCCGACCGTCGACGAGGACGCCGCGCGCGCCCTCGGCATCGACCCGTCGCGCCGCTCGGTGGTGTTCGTCGGCCGGATCACCCGGCAGAAGGGCCTGCCGTACCTGCTCCGTGCGGTGGCGTCGCTGCCGTCCGACGTGCAGATCGTGCTGTGCGCGGGCGCTCCGGACACGCCGGAGATCATGGCCGAGGTCACCGGACTCGTCGAGTCCCTGCGCGCCGAGCGCGACGGTGTGGTCTGGATCGACCGGATGCTCTCCCACCAGGAGGTCGTGAACGTCCTGTCGTCGGGCACCGTCTTCGTCTGCCCGTCGATCTACGAGCCGCTCGGCATCGTCAACCTCGAGGCGATGGCCTGCGGGATCCCCGTGGTCGGGACCCGCACGGGCGGCATCCCCGAGGTCGTCGCCGACGGACTGACCGGGCGCATCGTCCCGATCGACCAGGCGCAGGACGGCACCGGGACGCCCACCGACCCGGACCGCTTCGTCGCCGACCTCGCCCGCACGCTCGACGAGGTCCTGGCCGACGAGGGGCTCGCGAAGCTCATGGGACGCGCCGGGCGCCTGCGTGTCGAGAGCGAGTTCACCTGGGACGCGATCGCGCACCGCACACGGCAGGTCTACGACGAGGTGCTCGCCCGGAAGCCGTAGGCTGGGGCCATGCCCTCGGTCGTGCGCTTGTCAGACGTCTCGGTGGTCCGCAACGGGGCCACCATCCTCGACGGGATCTCGTGGGAGGTGCAGGACGACGAACGCTGGGTGGTGCTCGGTGCCAACGGCGCGGGCAAGACCACGCTGCTGCAGGTGGCCGGCGCCCAGACGTTCCCGACATCGGGCAGCGTCGAGGTGCTCGGGACCGAGCTCGGCGGCGCGGACCTGTTCGAGCTGCGCCCGCGCATCGGCTTCGCGTCGACGGCCCTCGCCCGACGGATCCCGGTGACCGAGAAGGTGGTCGACGTCGTGCTGACCGCTGCCTACTCGGTGACCGGGCGCTGGAACGAGGAGTACGAGGAGCTCGACGTCCGCCGCGCCCAGCGCGTGCTCGACGAGTGGGGCCTCGGTGACTTCACCGACCGCACCTTCGGTGAGCTGAGCGACGGCGAGCAGAAGCGCGTGCAGATCGCCCGTGCCGTGATGACCGACCCCGAGGTGCTGTTCCTCGACGAGCCGGCTGCGTCGCTCGACCTCGGCGCGCGCGAGAGCCTGGTCCGCACGCTCGGCGGGTACGCGCAGAGCAGCGACTCGCCGGCGATCGTCATCGTCACGCACCACGTCGAGGAGATCCCCGAGGGCTTCACGCACGCCCTCGTACTCGCCGACGGCAGTGTGCAGGCCGCGGGTCCCATCGACGAGGTCCTGACGGCTCCCACGCTGTCCCAGGCCTTCGGCGTGGAGCTGACCGTGTCGAAGGACGCCGGTCGGTACACGGCACGCGCGGCCTGACGCTCCCGATCCGGCCCGTCGTCTGGTAACGTGGACGGCTGGCGCACGCCGCAGACTTCCCGCGCGGGGGTCCCGATCGAGTCCGCTCGAACCGGCCGTCCGCGCACCTCCCACCATCTCCAACCGAGGAATCTCCATGAAGACCGACACCCACCCCGAGTACAACGCCATCGTCTTCCGCGACCTGGCTTCCGGTGAGACGTTCCTGACGCGTTCGACCGCGACCAGCGACAAGACCATCGAGCTCGACGGTGCGACCTACCCGGTCATCGACGTCGAGATCTCGTCCGCGTCGCACCCGTTCTACACGGGCAAGCAGCGCATCCTCGACTCGGCCGGTCGCGTCGAGAAGTTCAACCAGCGCTTCAAGGGCTTCAGCAAGTAAGTCCGCGTTCGCGCTCGGACGGGCGGTCCTCCTGCGGGAGGGCCGCCCGTTCTGCGTTGCGGGGGCGTGCGGCGCGCTGTGCCCGGTGGCGGCGCGGGTCGCGCCCCACTGCGGATGGTGCGCCCCGGCACACGAAGGTGCGCCGTCCGGGACGGGGCGCGACACAGTGCGCGGTGCCCACGAGCGAGCGTGGTGGCGACGTCGTGCCGCCGCGCCGTGGCGCGTGGTGCCCGCGCACAGCTCGGAGCACGTCGCGCCACGCGATCACGTGGTTCGGGGTGCGTCCGGTTGTGCGCATGCCGCGCGGGCGCGTCTCCGGTCACGGCCGGGAGGCGCCCTGCGGGTCCGCCGGCACCGCCCGCCCGGCCACGTGGCAGCGGCACCCGCCGACCCGCTCCGGCAGCGGACCCCGTGCGACGCCCGAGGTCCGCGGTGCCTGGTACGTCGTGCTCGCGCACCACGCGGAGCACGTCGCGCCACGCGATTGCGCGGTCCGACGTGCTTCTGGTTGTGCGCGGCCCTGCCTCGACCGGCGGCCGGCGGGCACCGGAGCGTACGACGACGCGGCCGCAGGGCGGCGGGCGGCGCTACGAGCCGTTGCGGTGCGGCCAGCGACCGTCGGCGGTGAAGGAGGGGTCGCGCTTCTTCCGCATGTAGTCCTGGAACGAGGTGGCCTGCTCGGCGCACCAACCGACCTGCTTGCGGTGGAGCTCCTCGGCGGAGACACCGAGCTCGTCGGGGTACTTCGCCGCGAGGGCCTGTGCGACACGCCCGGCAGCGATGGCGTCCGCCGCGGCGTCGTGTGCGTCGGACAGGGTCACGCCGTAGAGCTCGGACGCGGCCTCGAGCGTGCGCTTGCCCTTGCGGTAGGTGTCGAGCGCCTTGTCCATCACGAGGGGGTCCACGACGTTGCCGATGACGGGGGAGGCGATGCCGTGCCGGCGGGCCTCGCGGTCGAGCACCGTCAGGTCGTACGGCGCGTTGTAGATGACGAGCGGGATGCCGCGGGCGAAGACGGCCTCGACCGCGGCGACGATCTCGGCGACGACCTCGCCGGCGGGTCGGCCCTCGGCCTGCGCGCGCTCCGTGGTGTAGCCGTGCACGGCGGCGGCGCCCTCGGGGATGGCGATGCCCGGGTCGGCGATCCACGCGCCCTCCGCGATCGAACGGCCGGTCATGTCGATCAGGCCGACGTGCGCGGTGACGATGCGGGCGGTCTCCACGTCGACGCCCGTCGTCTCGAGGTCGAACACGCCGAGCGCGTGCCACCAGGGCCGGCCGCTCAGGTCCTGCACGGCCGGTGCGGCGGGTGCGGGCGTGTCGAGCGCTGCTGCGGAGTACGTCACGCCACGAGGCTAACGGGACACCACCGACACGCTCCCCGCGACCCGCCTGGCGGGCCGCCACGACACGCTCCACGCGGCCGCCTGCCGAGGACGTCAGGACGAGCCAGGGCGACGCGACGAGCGCGGGGCGAGCCGCGCCTCCAGGCCGACAGCGACCACCCGGCGGACGGAGGCCGCCCGCCGACCCGTGTCAGACGCCGACCGGCGCGCCCACGTGCAGCCAGTAGAACGACTGCGTCCCCATCGTCAGCGTGACGGAGCCGTCCTCGTCGAAGGACGGGAACGATCCGCCGCCGAACAGGTCGTACAGCGGCCGACCCGCGAACTCCGGCGCCGAGATCGTCACCGACGTCGGGTTGGTGGCGAAGGAGAACACGCAGAGGACGTCCTCGGCGGACGGACCGAACTGCTGCCCCGAGCCCTCCCACGACCGGACGAACGCGAGCACCGAGTCGTTCGTCGTGTCCTGCACGTGCAGCGAGCCCAGGCCGAAGACGGGGTGCGCCTTGCGGACGTGGATGACGTTGCGGACCCAGTGCAGCAGCGAGCGGGACTGGGCGAGCTGCGCCTCGACGTTGACCTGCGCGTAGTTGTAGACGAGCGACTGCACGACCGGCAGGTAGAGCTTGCCCGGGTCGGCGGTCGAGAAGCCGGCGTTGCGGTCCGGCGTCCACTGCATGGGGGTGCGGGACGAGTCACGGTCGGGCAGCCAGATGTTGTCGCCCATGCCGATCTCGTCGCCGTAGTACAGGAAGGGCGACCCGGGCAGCGAGAACAGCAGCGCGTGGATGAGCTCGAGCTCGGCGCGGGAGTTGTCGAGCAGCGGGGCGAGTCGGCGTCGGATGCCGATGTTCGACCGCATCCGCGGGTCGTAGCCGTACCAGCCGTACATCGCCTGCCGGTACTCCTCGCTGACCATCTCGAGCGTCAGCTCGTCGTGGTTGCGGAGGAACACGCCCCACGCGGCCTTCTCGGGGACGTCGAGCGTCTCGGACAGGATCGCCTTGAGCTCGGCGGCGTGCTGCGCGCGGAGCGAGTAGAAGATGCGCGGCATCACCGGGAAGTCGAACGCCATGTGGCACTCGGGCTCCTCGTCGGTGCCGAAGAACGCGGCGGTCTCGCGCGGCCACTGGTTCGCCTCGGCGAGCAGGACGCGCCCGGGGTACTCGTCGTCGACCATCGCGCGGAGCTTCTTGATGAACTCGTGGGTCTCCGGCTCGCCCTCGCCGTTGCCCTCCTCGGACTCGAACAGGTACGGGATCGCGTCGAGCCGCAGCCCGTCGACGCCCAGGTCGAGCCAGTGGCGGACGACGTCGTAGACGGCCTCGACGACGGCCGGGTTCTCGAAGTTCAGGTCGGGCTGGTGCGAGAAGAACCGGTGGAAGAAGAACTGGCGGCGTACCGGGTCGAACGTCCAGTTCGACTCCTCGGTGTCCACGAAGATGATGCGGATGTTCTCGTAGTGCTCGTCGGTGTCGCGCCAGACGTAGAAGTCGCCGTAGGGACCGTCCGGGTCCTCGCGGGACTGCTGGAACCACTCGTGCTGGTCGGAGGTGTGGTTGATCACCATGTCGATGACGATCCGCATGTTCCGCTCGTGCGACTTGGTGACGAGCTCGCGGAAGTCGTCGAGGGTACCGAACTCGGGCAGGATCGCCCGGTAGTCGGAGATGTCGTACCCGCCGTCGCGCATCGGCGACTGGAAGAACGGCGGGAGCCAGATCGCGTCGACGCCGAGCCACTGCAGGTAGTCGAGCTTGCCGATGACGCCCTGGATGTCCCCGATGCCGTCGCCGTTCGAGTCGACGAACGAGCGGATCATGCACTCGTAGAAGACCGAACGCTTGTACCACTGCGGGTCCAGGGTCAGGCCGGGCAGCTGGATCGGGGCCGTGAAGGTCAAGCGTGCTCCTCGTCGTCGGCGGGCCGGCGACGTGGCCCGACTCCGGCCACAGTAGGCGCGTGCTCCTGCTGCTGTCCGCGGGTCGCGTCCGCCACCGCGTCGCGCGGCCGGACGGTCCGACCTCGGCGGTGCGGCCGGGAGGCGCGACACCCCTCCACAGCGTGCCTCCCGCCCGCCGTCCTCCACAGCCGGGCGCGGGGCGCACCCCCGCCTGCTCCCGCTTCGTAGACTTGCCGCGATGCAACCCCCCGTGATCTCCCCGTACCAGTCGCTCGTCGCCGCGACCCCGGTCGTGCACCGGGCCGTGACCGTTGACGGCCGCACCACGCACTACTGGGAGTACGGCCCGGCCGACGCGACCGAGACGGTCCTCGCCGTGCACGGGTTCCGCGGTGACCACCACGGGCTCGAGACGATCGCCGCCCACCTGCGCGGCGTGCGGGTGGTCGTCCCCGACCTGCCCGGGTTCGGGATCTCCGACCCGCTGCCGGTCTCGAACATCGACGCGTACGTCGGCTGGCTCACCCGGTTCCACGGTGCGCTCGGCCTCGGTCCGGAGACGGTCGTGCTCGGGCACTCCTTCGGGTCGATCGTCACGTCGGCTGCGGTCGCGGCCGGCCTCGACACGCGCCTGCTCGTGCTCGTGAACCCGATCGCCGCGCCTGCACTGCAGGGCCCACGCGCCGTCGGGACCGGCATCGCGATCGGCTACTACCGTGCCGGCGCGGTGTTGCCGAGGCCGGTCGGGCTGGGGCTGCTCCGCAACCGGGCGATCGTGCGCGCGATGAGCCTCGCGATGCTCAAGTCCCGTGACCGCGACCTGCGCCGGTGGGTGCACGACCAGCACGACCGGTACTTCTCGGCGTTCGCGGACCGGACGAGCGTGCTCGAGGCGTTCCGGACCTCCGTGACGCACGACGTCTCCGAGTACGCCGACCGCATCGACGTGCCCGTCCTCCTGGTCGCGGCGGAGCACGACGACATCACGGCGCTGCCCGAGCAGCGGGCGCTGGCCGCGCGACTCCGGGACGCCGAGCTCGTCGTGGTGCCCGAGGTCGGGCACCTCGTGCACTACGAGACGCCCGGGGCCGCCGCGGACGCGGTGCTCCGTCGGATGGCGGAGCCCGCGACCCGGCGTCGCGCCGGACGCGGTCCTGCGCGCGGGACGAAGCGGACGTCGGGGGAGTCCACGTCGGGGGAGTCCGCGTCGTGAGGCGCCTGCGGATCGGCATCGACTGCCGGTACGTCCGGATCGGACGACACGACGGCATCAGCCGCTTCACGGCCGGCATCGTGGCGCACCTGCCCGACCGGCACGACCACGTGCTGCTCGTGCACGACGAGCGGCAGCTCGAGTCACTGCCCGACGGCATCCCGTGGGAGCGCATCTCCGCGCCGACGGACGCCGGTGAACCGTTCGTGGCCCGAGCGGTGAACCGCCTCGGGCTCGACGCGGTGTTCTCGCCGATGCAGACCATGGGCTCCCGCGGCCGCCGCTACGCGCTCGTGCTCACCCTGCACGACCTCATCTACTACCGGAACCGCACGCCTCCGCGGGAGTTCTCGTGGCCGATCCGGCTGGGGTGGCGGCTCTTCCACCTGAGCTGGGCGCCGCAGCGGGTGCTGCTGAACGGTGCGGACGGCGTCGTGACGGTGTCCGAGACCACCGCGGGGCTGATCGAGCGGCACCGCTTGACGAAGCGTCCGGTGACCGTGGCGTACAACGCGGCCGATCCCGCCACGCCGCGCGACCCCGCTGCCGGACGTTCCCGGACGCTCGTCTACATGGGGTCGTTCATGCCGTACAAGAACGTCGAGACACTCGCGGCCGCACTGCCCCTGCTCGGCGCCGACTGGACGCTGCACTGCATGTCACGCGTGTCCGATGCTGATCGTCGTCGACTCGAGGCCCTGGCGCCGGCCGAGTCGATCGTCTTCCACGACGGTGCCTCGGACGACGAGTACCTGGAGGCCCTGCGCGGCGCGACGGCACTGGCGACGGCCTCGTACGACGAGGGCTTCGGCATCCCCCTGGTCGAGGCGATGGGCGTCGGGACGCCGGTGGTCGTCAGCGACGTCCCGATCTTCCGCGAGATCGGCGGCGACGCCGCAGAGTACTTCGACCCGTCCTCGCCGTCGGCCGTGGCCGCCGCGGTCCGCCGACTCGAGGACCGGTGGGACCAGGCGTCACAGGCGTCGCTGGAGCGGGCGGCTCGGTTCCGGTGGCAGGACTCCGCGGAGCAGGTGACGCGCGCGGTCGAGCAGGCCGTCGCGGACCGGCAGCGCGGGTGACGGGAGCCGCCGTGCGGGCGACAGCGGTCGGCCGTGCGGACGACGAGGAGCGTGGCGTCAGGACGGCTGGCGCGCACTGACGCCGGCGTCGGGGAAGACGTCGTGCGTCGCGCGCTGGGCGACGTCCGTGATCGCCGCGAGGGCGACGTCGGTGGCGGCCGTGACGACTTCGATCCGTTGCGCGGCTGCGTCGTCCGACGGCGCGTCGGTGGCCCAGTCGCACCGCACGGCGACGACACCGCCGATCCCCGCCACCGACCGGGCGACCTCGAGTCGCTGGCGCGTGACCTCGGCGTCCGTGGTGACCCCGATCACCATGGTGTCGAACCGGACCTCCGCCGACACGACGACCCCGTTGCCGTCCGCGTCGGCAGCCGCCGCGCTCAGTGCCCGGGTGATGTCCACCTGCTGGCCGTGGGACAGACCCGGTGCCGCGTCGACCACGGCGGACACCCGGTACGCAGCCAGGGACTCGTGCGTCGTCTCCTCGTCGCGGACGCCGCGCACCCCCGCGATCTCCGTCGCCGCGGTGCGGAACCGGTCGAGCGCTGCCTGCGGACGGGGGAACACGCCGCCGACCCCGGTCTGGATGCTGCCGACGATGGTCGAGAGCACGACGGCGATGACGACACCGGCCGCGACGAAGGACAGCGTGATGACGGTGCCGCGTCGCAACCGCTGGCCGGTGGACGCCGTGGCGATCGAGGCCGTGTCGGGACCGAACGCCCGGTCGAGGTCGTCCGTCGAGTCGACGCGGTCGTCCGCCGGTCCCTGGTTCGTCACGGCCCCTCCTCGCGCTCGGGTGCGAGCACCACCGGGCGGTGGTCGGGCCGCCCGTGGACCGGAGCCTAGTCCGGGTGGGTCCTCTCGATCCGGCGGCCGCGGGTAACGGTCGTGTACCGGTCCGCTGCGCGCGCTACCGGCGCTCGAGCGGGTTCTGCTCGGCGAAGGACTCGTCGCCCGTCTGCTCCGAGACCTCGTCGAGCGGGTCGTCGAAGCGGACGAGCTCGGCTCGGAACCGCTCGGGATCCCAGCGGAACGAGTGCACGGAGCCGTTGCGGATCGGCGTCGTGTACCGGTCCGCCGTGCCGGGAGCGGCAGCGTTGACGACGGCCCGGATGACGGCGCCGTGCGTCGCGACCACGACCGACCCGGCGTCGAAGCGGACGGCGATCTCGGCCAGGGTCTCGGTCGCACGTGCGAGCAGGGCGGAGCGGGACTCCCGTCCGGGGATGTCGTCGTGCGGGTAGCGCTCGGCGACCTCGGTGTCGGTGAGCCCCTCGGCCTCGCCGTACGAGCGCTCCGCGAGCCCCGGGTAGGTCGCGGGCTCCGGGAGCCCGAGGCGGCGGGCGATGATCGCGCCGGTCTCGAACGCGCGCGACAGCGGTGACGCGACGACGGCGTCGAACCGCCGGCGGCCGAGGAGCAGCGCGGTGGCCGCGGCCTGGGAGCGTCCGGTGTCGTTGAGGGGGATGTCGGTCGAGCCCTGGATGCGTCGCTGCGCGTTCCAGTCGGTCTCGCCGTGCCGGACCAGGGTGAGGAGCGTCGTCACCCGTCGATCCTGCCAGAGGGCACCGGAGCAGCCGAGCCCGGAGCAGCGGACGCCGGGCCGGCCGACGCCGGACCGGTCGAGCCCGGACCAGCGGACGCCGGACCAGCCGACGGAGACACGAGCCGTGCGGCCAGTGCCTCGAGTGTCTCCGTGGTGCCGGCGTCGAGCTTCGCGGCCGCCCGCCGGTCGCTGCGGGTGGCCCCTCGGTTCACGATGACGACCGGGTGCTTCCGCCGCGTGGCGTGGTCGACGAGCCGGACGCCGGAGTTCACGGTGAGCGACGATCCGACGACGAGCAGGGCGTCGGCGTCCGCGACGATCGACACGGCCTCGCGGAACTTCTCGGCGGGCACGAACTCGCCGAAGAACACGACGTCGGGCTTCAGCACCCCGCCGCAGACCGAGCAGTCCGGCACCCGGAAGCGCTCGACGTCGGTGATCTCGACATCGCCGTCGGGCTGGAGCTGCACCGTGCCGGGTTCGTCGATCCACGGGTTCTCGCGGTCGAGCACGGTGGCCAGGTCGGCACGCGAGAACACCTGCCCGCACGTCAGGCACACCGCGCGGTCCATCGAGCCGTGGATCTCCACGACCCGTCGGGACCCGGCGCGCAGGTGCAGCCCGTCCACGTTCTGCGTGATGACGCCGGCGACCACACCCGCGTCCTCGAGCGCTGCGAGCGCCCGGTGGCCGGTGTTGGGCCGGGCGGCGGCGAAGGTCCGCCACCCGAGGTGCGAGCCGGCCCAGTAGCGCTGCCGCTTCGCCGGGTCGGAGCGGAACTCCTGGAAGGTCATCGGCTTCCGGACGACACGGCCCTCGCCGCGGTAGTCGGGGATGCCGGAGTCGGTGCTGAGCCCGGCGCCGGAGAGCACGGCGACACGCTTGCCCGCCAGCAGCTCCACGACGCGGTCGAGCTCGTCCGTCATCGGGTCGGTCAGCACGTCGTCCACGGTACCCTCAACAGCCGAACGCCCAGCCGCCTTCCCACGAAACGAGCCCCGTGCACGCCGTCCGCATCGACTCCCTCGACGACCCCCGCCTCGACGACTTCGCCCGGCTCACCGACGTGGCACTGCGCCGGGTCACGGAGCCGGAGGGTGGGCTCTACATCGCCGAGTCGAACACGGTGATCGAGCGCGCGGTCCGCGCCGGGCACATCCCGCGGAGCGTCATCGTGCAGGAGAAGTGGCTCGACAGCGTGCTGCCCCTGGTGGCGGACCACGAGGGCCCGGTCTTCGTCGGACCGGACGCACTGCTCGAGGACCTGACCGGCTTCCGGATGCACCGTGGCGCCCTCGCCGCGATGCACCGCCCGGAGTTGCCGTCCGTCGCCGACGTCGTGCGGGACGCGAAGGTCGTCGTCGTGCTCGAGGACGTCGTCGACCACACCAACGTGGGTGCGGTGTTCCGGAGCGTGGCCGGGCTCGGTGCGGACGCGGTGCTCGTCAGCCCCCGCTGCGCGGACCCGCTCTACCGCCGGAGCGTGCGGGTGAGCATGGGCACGGTGCTCCAGGTGCCGTGGACCCGCATCGGCGAGTGGCCGGCCGCGGGCGAGGAACTCCGCGCGCAGGGCTTCCACTTGGCCGCGATGGCGCTCACCGACCGCTCGGTCGACCTGGACGCGTTCGTCGCCGACGTCCCCGAGCGGGTCGCGCTGGTGATGGGCACGGAGGGGCAGGGGCTGACCGACGCCGCCATCGCCTCGGCCGACACGACGGTCCGCATCCCGATGGCGCACGGGGTCGACTCGCTCAACGTGGCCGCGGCGAGCGCCGTCGGGCTCTGGGCGGTCACGCACGCGCAGCGCGCGGCACGACCGACCGCCTGACCGCCTCACCGCTCGGCGACGGCCCGGCGCACCGGGTCAGGCAGCTCCGGCCGGGAGGCCCGTCCCGACCCCGTCGCGCAGCCAGCGGGCCGCCGTGGTCACCAGGGCGCGGTCCGTGCCGGTCCCGCCGGTCAGGCACAGTCCGACGGGCGCGCCGTCCACACCGAGCGCGGGGGCGCTCACCGAGGGCACCCCGCCCACGCTCGCGAGCGCGGTCATGGTGGTCGTCGCGGTCCGGACCCGTTCGAGCTCCGTCGTGTCGGCCGTGAGCGACGGTGCCGGCCCGGGCGCGGTCGGCGTGACGAGCAGTCGACCGACCAGTGCCGCACGGACGGCGGCACGCACTGCGGGGAAGCGGTCCCGCGCGCCGTCGACGAGCTCCGGCGGGTTCGCGGCGGCGGCGGCGAACCGCTGCCCGACGACGGCGCCGAGGGCACCGGGGCGGGCGGCGATCCACACTCCGTGCGCCGCTGTCGCCTCGGCACCCTGCACGAGCCGCAGGAGATCGCGCAAATCGTCGAGCGGCGGGATCCCGAGGTCGTCGAGCGTCACGACCGGCAGGTGGCCCGCGACCGCACTGAAGGCGTCCTGCGTCGCCGGGTCCGCGGCGGCGAGGAGCTCGGCGAGCACGACCGGGACCCCGGCCTCCGGCGCGCGGTCCGCGTCGTGCGGCACCGAGGCGTCGAGGGCCCGGACCAGGGTGTCGGCGTCCCGGGTCAGCCACCCGACGGTGTCGAACGACGGTGCGAGCGGCAGCAGCCCCGCACGGTCGACGAGGCCGTGCGTCGTCCGCAGGCCCCACAGGCCCTGGTAGGAGGCCGGGATCCGCAGCGATCCCGCGGTGTCCGTGCCGAGTCCGACGTCCGCCGCGCCGGAGCGGACGGCCGATGCGGATCCGCTGGAGGAGCCTCCCGGCACCCGCGACGGGTCCGCACCGTTCGGCGGCGTGCCGTGGTGCTCATTGCGTCCGGTCAGGGCGTAGGCGAACTCGTCGGTGCGCGCGATGCCGCGGATCGAGGCTCCGGCGTCGAGCAGCGCGGTGACCGCGGCGGCGGACGCGGTCGCGGGCTCCGACTCCCGCAGGTGGGTCGGGTTGCCGGCGCCGACGCGGTGGCCGGCGACGGCGTACAGGTCCTTCACGGCGACCGTCGCACCGTCGAGCGGGCCGCTGCCCGTGGGCGGGAGGAGCGGGTCGCCGACGACGCGCCACACCGTGGTGTCGAGGGGACGGGGTCGGCCGGTGACGTGCGCCGCCTCGATGCGCCACGCGTCGGCGTCGTGGCGCCAGAGCTGGGTCTGCAGACCCGACCCGCCGTCGCGGAAGGCGGAGACCGAGACCACGAGCGCGAGGTCCTCGGCGAGCACGCGGACTTCGACGCGGCTCAGGTGCCGCGGCGCGATGCCACCGCGCGTGCCGCGGAACGCGCTGATCGCCTCGTGCCCGACGAGCAGCCCGCGGTCGTCCCCGCGCAGCGTTCCGGGGGAGCGGACGAAGGCGTCGTCGAGCGCGGCCAGGTCGTCGTCGGCGAGCGCCCGCTCGTACGCGTCGAGCGCCTCGAGGAGTCCGGCGGGTGCGGTCGGACCACCGGTCTGCCGTGCGGCGCTCACCGGACGTCCGCGAAGTCGGCCTTGCGGATGCGGGCGTGCGCCCCGGTGACGAGGTCGACCACCTGCGAGACGTCGAAGTCCGTCGCCGCGCTGAGGTAGGCGTACGCCAGGTGCGGCTCCATGCCGTACCGGGCGCCGAGGATCGCGATCGCGTGCCGGACGCAGGCGCGGACGGCCTCGTCGAGGTCGGGGTCGAGTCCGGTCGGCACCAGGAGGTCCTGTGTCTCGACGAGCGGCCAGACCAGTTCCCCGAACTGCTGCGCGGCCTCGGCGGCCGGCGTCACGTCGAAGCGCACGGTCGCGCGGAGTGACGCCTCCATGGCGGTGAGCGCGACCTCGCCGTCGCCCTGCGCGAAGTGCGGGTCGCCGACGTACGCGAGGGCGTCCGGCACGAGCACCGGCAGGTGCAGCTGCGCACCGGCCTGCAGCAGGTTCACGTCGATGTTGCCGCCGTGGCGTCCGGGCGGGACCGAGTGCAGCCGCTCGCCGGGGGTGGCGACGCCCATGACGCCGAGGAAGGGTGCGAGCGGGAAGCGGGCGTACCGGTCGCCGCCCTCGGTGATCGGGATGCTGCCGCGGGGTCCGTCGTCGCCGGGCACGACGTCGGCGAAGACGCTCACGGTCCGCCCGTCGACCGGGTACTCGCCGTGCAGGGCTCCGCGACCGTGTCGGTTCGAGACGACGCCGTACGGCACGCGGGGGAGCGTCTCGAGCACGGTCATGGTCAGGACGTCCCCCGGCTCGGCCCCCGCGACGGCGATCGGACCGGTGACGACGTGCGGGCCGTCCCGATCGGGGTCGCGGCGAGCCTGCCGGGCGATCGCAACGGCGTCGGCGAGCACGTGCTCGGGCGGGACGCCGTGGCGGCCGAAGAAGGCGAGGGGGTCGCTGCCCTGGTCCGGCAGGAGCCCCTCGTGGCTCACCGTGTCGATCGTGAGGTCGTCGCCGGACGCGAGGGTGACGACGGGGCGGTCGTCGCCGTTCGGGAGCCGCCCCCAGAGCACCCGGTCGGCCTCGGCGGGCAGGTACCGGGTCGAACGCACGGGGCCGGTCCCCGGCTGGAGCACCGTCACCGGGGCCGCCGGGTCGGTGCCCCGGTCGACGGCCGTGGCCGTGGCCGTGGCGGTGGGCGGCGCGGTACTGCGGTCGCCGTGCGCGGCGCCCGGGGTGGTTCCGTGGTGCATGTCCAGCACGCTAGGGGCAGTGCGCGCCGCGGCGCGGGCCGGAGCGCGATGTTTTACGTGTTCGTCACACGGTGGCCGCGCTGCGACGGCCACGGCAGTGGCGACGGGGGCAGCGGCGACGACCGGCCCGGTCGGCACGCGGCACGCGGCCCGCGAACGGCCGGCACCCCGGGACCGCCCGGTACCCTCTGTTCCCGTGCCCCGTGTCGACCGCAGCCCCCGCTCCGCCGTCCGGCGGCCCGTGACGATCGGCGTCGTCGCGGTGCTCCTGCTCGCCGTCGGGTACCTGGTCGCCGTCGCGGTCGTGCCGTTCGCCCCGGCGAGCGCCACCACGACGACGTACTCCGCTCCGACCTCGACCCTGCCGGACCTGCGGTTCCCGGGCTACGGCGCCACCGCGGTGCAGGCCACCGGCTTCCCGGAGAGCCTCCGCACGAGCGGCGACACGAAGCCGCGGTCGATCGCGAGCATCACCAAGGTCGTGACGGCCCTCGTCGTGCTCGACGCGAAGCCGCTGGCGCGCGGGGAGTCCGGGCCGGCGATCCGCTTCGACCCGCAGATGCAGGCGCTGTACGCCGAGTACCTCGCGCAGAACGGCGAGGTCGCCCCGATGCCGGACGGTCTGCAGCTGTCCGAGTACCAGACCATGCAGGTCATGCTGATGAAGTCGGCGAACAACTACGCGGGCGCCCTGGCGCTCTGGGCCTTCGGGTCGATGGACGCGTACCAGCGCGCCGCCTCGGCCTGGCTCGACGAACACGGGCTCGACGACACGACGATCCACGAGCCGACGGGCCTCGACCCCGCCAACCAGTCGACCGCGACGGACCTCGTGCGCCTCGGACAGCTCGCGCTCGCGGACCCCGTGGTCGAGGAGATCGTCGGCACGCAGCAGGTGACGGTGCCCGGGGCCGGGCAGATCGAGAACTCGAACAAGCTCCTCGGACTCGACGGTATCGAGGGCATCAAGACCGGCACGCTCGACCAGGCGGGCGCCTGCCTGCTGTTCGCGGCCGCGTACCAGCGCGGGGGCCGCCAGGTCACCGTCGTCGGCGTGATGCTCGGCGGCAAGGACCACCCGTCGCTCGACGTCGACGTCCGCACCCTCCTCCGCTCGGTCGCCGACAACTTCCAGGTGGTCACCCTCACGCACGCCGGCCAGACCTTCGGCACCTACTCCACGCCCTGGCGCGACGACGCGGACGCCGTCGCCGCCGAGGCTGCGGAGGTGCTCGTGTGGGGTGACACGACCGTCAGGGCGCGCACCCGGCTCGACAGCCTGACCCTCGGCGAACGGGGTGAGCGGGTCGGGACCGTCCGGTTCACGATCGAGCACCATGACCCGGTGACCGTGCCGCTCGAACTCGAACGCTCCATCGAGGACCCCGGGCTCTGGTGGCGCTGGACGAACCCGTTCCGCGGGGTCGAGACGACCGCGGCGACCGGGCCGACGGCCGTTGCCCGGCAGACCACCGCGGCGACCGGGCCGACCGGCGCCGCGCCCGCGGGGCGCTGGGGCCTCGCCGCGTAGGCTCTCCGACGTGACGACGACGTTCCCGCGCAGCACCCCGTCCGCCCTCGGCATCGACGCACGCGGGGTGTCCGCGTTCCTGGACGCCCTCGAGTCGACCCCGGACGTCGAACCGCACAGCATCGTGCTGCTGCGGCACGGCCGTGTCGCCGCCCAGGGCTGGTGGGCGCCCTACGCCGCCGACCGCGTGCACCTGCTGTACTCCCTGAGCAAGAGCTTCACCGCCGCCGCCGTGGGCATCGCCGTGCGCGAGGGGCTCGTCGACCTCGACGCCACCGTGCTGTCGTCCTTCCCGGAGCTCGACGCCGACGTCACCGACGAGCGCAGCCGCCGCATCCGGGTCCGGCACCTCCTCGCGATGGCCTCCGGGCACCGCGAGGAGACCCTGCAGCGGGCCGAGGCCGCCGACCCCGAGGACCTGGTGCGCGGGTTCCTCCTGACCCCGCCCGACGAGGAGCCCGGCTCCGTCTTCGCGTACAACCAGCCGTGCACGTACACACTCGCCGCGATCGTCCGTCGGGCCAGCGGCGAGTCGCTCGTCGACTACCTGCGCCCCCGGCTGCTCGAGCCGCTCGGCATCGACGACCTGGCGTGGAAGCGCGACGACACCGGTGCCGAGCTCGGCTTCAGCGGTGCGTACGCCCCGACGGCCGCCGTCGCCGCCCTCGGCCAGCTGTACCTGCAGCGCGGCGTCTGGGACGGCCGGCGCATCCTCGACGAGGACTGGGTGGACGCCGCGACGAGCACCCAGGTCGCGAACCCCGACGAGGAGAACGCCGACTGGCGGCAGGGCTACGGCTTCCAGTTCTGGATGGCCCGGCACGGCTTCCGCGGCGACGGCGCCTACGGCCAGTTCTGCGTGGTGCTCCCCGAGCAGGACGTCGTGCTCGCCCTGACCGGGCAGTCGCTCGACATGCAGGCCGTGCTCGACGCCGTCTGGCAGCACCTGCTGCCGGCGATCACACCGCAGGACGGTGCCCACCTTGATCTCGACCCCGAGGCGGACGCCGGACTGGAAGCTCGCCTCGCCTCCCTGGGGCTGCCCCCGGTGCAGGGTGGTCGCCTCGCCGAGCCCGTGGCCGGGTCGTACGAGTCGGACGGCGTGCTCGAGGGGCTCCGACTGGAGCCGGACACCGACACCAGCAGCGACACCGACGCTGCCGCGTGGCGCCTGACCGTCGACGTCGACGGCGGACTGCTGTCGTTCCCGGTCGGCCAGGGAGCGTGGGCGGTCGAGGGACCGCTCGCCGCCAGCGCCGCGACCGGTGCCGACGGCACCGTGCAGGTCGTGGTCCGGTTCGTCGAGACCCCGCACGCCGCCCGGCTCCGCCTCGACCCCGCGACCGGTACGGCATCGGGGGAGTGGATCACCCAGCCCCTGCACGACGGGCCGCTGACGCTGCGTCGCCCGACCGCCTGACCGGTCGCGCTGACCGGGGGCGCTGACCGGTCGCGCCCCCGGACGGACACCGCGCCCGCGCACTCGGGGGTGCAACGTCCGTCCGGGGGCGCACCGGCGTCGGGGCGTCGCGGTTCAGGGCAAGTCGGGTCAGGGCGTGTCGGAGGTCCCGGAGACCGGATGCAGGTCGGGACGCTTCGCGCTGATGCCGTCGCCGGACGACGTGTGTCGGATGCGGCGCACGACCCAGGGGACGAGGTACTCGCGCGCCCAACCGAGGTCCTCGACGCGGGCTTCCCGCCACGGCCTCGGCTCGAGCGGCTCCGGCGTCACCGGATCGAGTCCGTGGTCGACCCCGAGGGCGTCGAGGACCGCCGCGGCGATCGTCGCGTGCCCGGTCGGCGAGTGGTGCAGCCGGTCCGGCGCCCACATCCGGGGATCGCGGAGGACCCGGAGTGCCCACATGTCGGCGACGAGTGCGCCGTGCTTGAGCGCGATCGCGTGCAGGTTCTCGTTGTAGATCGCCGTCTTGCCACGGACCATGCCGAGCACGGGCGTCATGCCGACGTCCGGGCCGGTGAAGAGCACGACGGTCGCGCCGTCGCTCCGGAGCCGCTCGACCATGCCGTCGAACCGCTCGGCGAGCTCGTCGGGGTCCGAGCCCGGGCGGATGATGTCGTTGCCGCCGGCCGACACGGTGACGAGGTCGGGGCCCAGGGCGAGGGCCGGCTCCACCTGCTCGTCGATGATCTGGCCGAGCAGGCGCCCGCGGATCGCAAGGTTGGCGTACGAGAAGCCGTCGGACCCCGTGGCGAGGACCTCGGCGACCCGGTCGGCCCAGCCGCGGTGACCGCCGGGGACGGTGGGGTCGGGATCGCCGATGCCCTCGGTGAACGAGTCACCGATCGCGACGTACCTGGACCACGCATGACGAGCTGACACCCCTCCGACCGTAGTCTCGTCGCATGACGTTGGTCGACGACCCCGGGTGGGCGCTGCCGGAGGACCTGCTCGAGCGGATCGCAGCCCGCGCGCCGCGGTACGACGCCGAGAACGCGTTCTGCGCCGAGGACCTCGACGAGCTCCGTGCGGCGGGCTGGCTCCGGATCGGGGTGCCCGTCGAGCAGGGCGGCGCGGATCTCGGCCTCGCCGCGACGAGTGCGCTGCAGCGGCGGCTCGCGCGGGCCGCACCGGCGACCGCGCTCGGTCTCGGGATGCACCAGGTGTGGGTGCAGACGGCGCGCGCCGTCGCTGCGCGAGGTGGGTCGTTCCTCCAGACCGTCACCGACCGGGCGGCGGACGACCACCTGCTCGCGTTCGGGGTGAGCGAACCGGGCAACGACGCCGTGCTGTTCGACTCGTCGACGACGGCGGAGCCGGACGGCGACGGCGGCTACCGCTTCACCGGCAGGAAGGTGTCCACCTCGCTCGCGCCCGCGTGGGACGTGCTCAGCGTGTTCGGCAAGGACACCAGCGGGCCGGAGCCGCGCCTCGTGCACGGCTTCGTGCTGCGGTCGGACGGCGACGTCGAGCACCTCGACGACTGGGACACGCTCGGGATGCGGGCCACCCAGAGCCGCACGACGCTGCTGCACGGCGTGCACGTGCCGGCGTCGCGGATCGTCCGGGTGCTCCCCGTCGGTCCGACGCAGGACCCGCTCGTCTTCGGCGTGTTCGCAGCGTTCGAGCTGCTCGTGGCGTCGGTGTACGTCGGGATCGCCGAGCGGGCGCTCGAGCTGGCCGTCGCGGCGGTGTCCGGCCGACACGGGCGCGACGGGGTCCCGCGCTCGCAGGATCCGGACGTGCGCCGCGCGGTCGCCGACCTCCGGGGCGCGGTGGACGCGGTCACCCTGCAGGTGTCGTCGCTGGCACGGTCCGTCGACGAGCTCGACGACCTCGGACCCCGCTGGTTCCCGCTGCTCGTCGGCACGAAGGCGCGGACGGTGGACACGGCGCAGCACGTCGTGGACGAGGCGCTGCGGCTCGCCGGCGGGTCGGCCTTCCGGGCGTCGTCGGAGCTCGCCCGGCTGGCGCGGGACGTCCGCGCGGGGCAGTACCACCCGTCGACGCGGGACTCGGCCGCGCGCACGATCGCCGCCGCGGAGCTCGGGCCGCTCGCCTGAGCCGCAGGCGGTCAGGGCCGAGCGGGCCGCGCCGGCTGTCGGTGGCGCGTGGCATCATCGCCGGGTGAGCAAGCAGGACGGACGCAACCGGCTCGTCTCCGACCACCCGGTCGACGACGTGACCGCGACGGTCCTGCACGTCGACATGGACGCCTTCTTCGCCTCCGTCGAGCTGCTCGACCGCCCCGACCTGCGCGGGCTCCCCGTCATCGTCGGACACGACTCGGACCGCTCCGTCGTCACCGCCGCCACGTACGAGGCCCGTCGCTACGGCGTGAACTCCGCGATGCCGATGGCCGTGGCGAGACGGCGCTGCCCGAACGCGGTCATCGTCGAACCGCACTTCGAGAAGTACGCGGCGAAGTCGGCGGCGGTGATGCGCGTCTTCGGGCAGTTCACCCCGAAGGTCGAGAAGCTCGGCATCGACGAGGCGTTCCTCGACGTCGCCGGGGCCCTCCGCCTGTACGGCACCCCGTGGCAGATCGGCACCGCCATCCGCGCCGCGGTCCTCGCGGAGACCGGGCTGCACTGCTCCGTCGGCGCGGCCTCGACGAAGTTCGTCGCCAAGCTGGCGTCGAGCCGCTCGAAGCCCGACGGCCTGCTCGTGGTGCCGGCCGAGCACACCGTGGCCTTCCTGCACCCCCAGCCGGTCTCGGCGCTCTGGGGCGTCGGCGGCACCACGCAGGAGAAGCTCGAGCGCCGCGGCATCCGCACCGTGGGGGACCTCGCCCACACGCCGTTGTCGTCGCTCGTCGCCGCGCTCGGACCCGCCGGCGGACAGCGCCTGCACGACCTGTCCTGGGGTCGCGACCCCCGCGTCGTCGACACCGGCGTGAGCGAGAAGTCGATCGGGCACGAGGTCACCTTCGGCCGCGACCTGACCGAGCGCGACGACGTCGCCCGCGAGCTCCTCCGCCTCGCCGACAAGGTGGCCGTCCGCCTGCGCCGGGCCGACGTGCAGGCGCGGACCGTGGCGCTCAAGGTCCGCTACACCGACTTCAGCACGCTGACCCGCTCCCGCACGCTCGCCGAACCGACCGACGTCGCCAAGCGGCTGCACCACGAGGCGGTCGAGCTCTACGACGTCCTGCACCGCCCGGGCAACCGGATCCGGCTGATCGGCGTCCGTGGCGAGAACCTCGTGCCGGCCGCGGCGAGCAACGCCCTCTGGGACGACGACGCGCCGTGGCGGGAGACCGAGACCACCGTCGACGCGGTCGCTGCACGCTTCGGTGCCGGCGTGCTCCGACCCGCCTCGCTCGTGCGCGGCACGCCCGAGCAGCGTCCGCCGCACGCCCGGCAGGACCCGGCCTGACGGTAGGATCGCGTGAAGTGAGCGCAGCGGAGTACGACGACCAGCAGCAGCCCGCGACGCTGTGGGGCGACACCCCGGACGGCGTCGACCAGGCGACGCGGGAGCAGTCCGCGGCCGGTGGGGAACCGGCCGCGCCGACGGCTGCCCGACCCCACGACGAGGCCGTGGTCCAGGCGGAGAACGCCGGCAACGCGGCCGCCGAGCACCTGTCCCCGGCGTTCCCGGAGCGCGCGGCGTGGGGCACCGCGTCGAAGCTCCGCGCCTGGCAGGTCGAGGCACTCACGAAGTACTTCGAGACCGAGCCGCGCGACTTCCTCGCCGCCGCGACCCCCGGCGCCGGCAAGACCACGTTCGCGCTCCGCCTCGCCACGGAGCTCCTCGCCCGTGGCACGGTGGACCGCATCGTCGTCGTGGCGCCGACCGAACACCTCAAGCGGCAGTGGGCGGACTCGGCGGACCGCGTGGGCATCCGGATCGACCCGATGTTCCGGAACGGCGACGGCATGTTCGGCCGGCACTACCAGGGCGTGGCGATCACCTACGCGCAGGTCGGCATGAACCCGGAGGTCCACCAGAAGATCACCGAGGGCGGTCGGACGCTCGTGATCCTCGACGAGGTCCACCACGGCGGCGACGCCCTGACCTGGGGCGACGGCATCCGCGAGGCCTTCACGAAGGCGACCCGTCGACTCTCCCTCTCCGGCACGCCGTTCCGGTCGGACACCGCGCCGATCCCGTTCGTGCAGTACGCCCCCGACGAGCAGGGCATCCGGACCTCGATCTCCGACTACAACTACGGCTACGGCCGTGCGCTCAAGGACGGCGTCGTCCGACCGGTGCTCTTCATGGCCTACGCCGGGCAGATGCGCTGGAAGACGCGCATGGGCGACGAGATGTCGGCGTCCCTCGGCGAACAGGTGACGAAGGACATCACGGCGCAGGCCTGGCGGACCGCGCTCTCGCCGGAGGGCGAGTGGATGCCGGCCGTGCTCTCGGCCGCCGACAAGCGACTGACCGAGGTCCGTCGGGGCGTGCCGGACGCAGGCGGCCTGGTGATCGCGACCGACACCACGACCGCGCGTGCGTACGCCCGGATCCTGCAGCAGATCACCGGCGAGCGACCGACGGTGGTGCTCTCCGACGAGGCCGCTGCCTCGAGCCGGATCCAGGCCTACGCCGAGGACACCTCCCGGTGGATGGTGGCCGTCCGCATGGTGTCCGAGGGCGTCGACGTGCCCCGGCTGTGCGTCGGTGTGTACGCCACGAGCGCGAGCACCCCGCTGTTCTTCGCCCAGGTGATCGGACGCTTCGTCCGGGCCCGTCGCCGCGGGGAGACCGCGAGCGTGTTCCTGCCGAGCGTGCCCGGGCTGATGGCGCTGGCGGCGTCGCTCGAGCTCGAGCGCGACCACGCCCTCGACCGGCCGAAGGACAGCGACGACGGGATGTACAACCCCGAGGACGCCATGGTCGCCGAGGCCAACAAGGAGGACCGGGCGTCCGAGAGCCTGCTCGAGGTGCAGCCGTTCGAGGCCCTCGACTCGCAGGCGTCGTTCGACCGGGTGCTCTACGACGGCGGCGAGTTCGGCACCGGGGGCGAGGTCGGCTCCCTCGAGGAACTCGACTTCATCGGCATCCCCGGGCTCCTCGAGCCCGACCAGGTGCGCGACCTGCTGCGGGCCCGCCAGGCATCGCAGGCGAAGCGGTCGAAGGGCCGCGCCGCGAAGGACGGCATGCCGAAGCCGAAGCCGGACGAAGCGCGTCCGATGTACCAGACCATCAAGGAGCAGCGGACCGAGCTCGCGCGGCTCGTGTCGATCTGGTCCCGGCACGCGAACGAACCGCACGGCGCCATCCACGCCGAGCTCCGGCGGATCAGCGGCGGACCGGCCGTGGCCCAGGCGAGCATCGAGCAGATCCAGAAGCGCATCGACGTGCTGCGGTCCCGGATCGGCAACCGCCGGTGACCCCGGTCCCGACGACGCCGAGCCGGACCCGGGTCGGCGCGTGATCGAACCCGTCGACGACCGCACCTGGCTCGTGAAGCGCACACCGGACTCCTCGCCCGAGGCCATCATCGACCGCTTCGGCGGCGGGTACCGCCTGCGACGGTTCTCGCTGACCGAGTCCCGGCGCACCCCGCACGGCGTGTACACGGGGCCCGAGTTGGCCGAGACCGCCTGGTGGCGTCTGCAGGACCGCCCGCGCCGACGATGACGGACCGCGCCGCCCGATCCGGCTGCGGTGCGCGGACCGGGCGGCGCGGCTTGGTGACGTCCCAGGGGTTCTTCCGGTAGACCGGGTGCATGGCAGACTCCATCCCTCACGTCCTCGTCCTCGGCGGCGGCTCCGCCGGCTACACCACGGTCAAGCAGCTCCAGAAGCACGCCGCGACCGTGCCGATGCGGATCACGCTGGTGGACCAGAACACGTACTACACGTACCTGCCGTTCCTGCCGGAGGTCGCGGGCGGGCACATCGCCCCGAAGGACGTGACCTTCGAGCTCCGTCGCGCGCTGAAGAAGACCCGCGTCATCCAGGGCAAGGTCACCGGCATCTCGTCGAAGGACAAGACGGTGTCGATCGCCACGGCCGGCGGTGACGACCGCACGCTCGGCTACGACCAGCTCGTCGTCGCGCTCGGCTCCGTGACCCGCACCTTCCCGACCCCCGGGCTCGAGGAGTACGGCGTCGGCTTCAAGACCGTGGAAGAGGCCGCCTACGTCCGCGCGAAGCTCCTCGACAACATCGCGAAGGCCGCTGCCACCCGCGACGAGGACGAGCGTCGCCGTCTGCTGACGAGCATCTTCGTCGGCGGTGGCTACACCGGTGTCGAGGCGATCGGTGAGCTCTTCGACGTCTCGCAGGCCGCCATCAAGACCTACCCGTCGCTCGCCGGCGAGCAGCCGCGCTGGGTGCTCATCGACGCGCTCGACCGCGTCGCGCCCGAGGTGGGCCCGGAGCTGTCGAAGTGGACCCTCGAGTCGCTGCGAGCCCGCGGCATCGACGTCCGTCTGAAGACGACCATGCCGAGCGCCGAGGGCGGGATCATCAAGCTCTCCGACGGCGACGAGTTCGCCACCGGGCTGCTCGTCTGGACGGCCGGCGTCAAGCCGAACCCGCTCCTCGACGCCACGGACCTGCCGCGTGGTCCGAAGGGCCACCTCGCGGCGAACGCGAAGCTCCAGGTCGAGTCCGAGGACACCCACGAGGTCGTCCCGGGCGTCTGGGGCCTCGGCGACGTCGCGCAGGTCCCCGACCTGACGGCCGAGAAGCAGCCGGCCTACTACCCGCCGAACGCGCAGAACGCCGTCCGTCAGGCCGTCGTCGCCGCGGACAACGTGGTCGCCACCATCACGGGCAAGCCGCTCGAGGAGTACCGCCACCCGTCGATCGGCACCGTCGCCTCGTACGGCGTCGGCAAGGGCGCGGGCAACATCAAGGGCGTCAAGATGACGAACCTGCTCGCCTGGCTCGCGCACCGCTCGTACCACGTGTACGCGATGCCGACGCTGAACCGGAAGGTCCGCATCGTCATCGGCTGGATCACCGGCGCGGTGTCCGGTCGCGACGCGACCAGCCTCATCAAGGAGACCGACCCGCGACGCAACTTCGTCGAGGCCTCGAAGAGCTGACACAGGTCGACGTCACCACGTGACGGACGGGAGGCGCGGTGCCGGTCGGCACCGCGCCTCCCGTCCTTTGTGTGTCGGCACCCACCGGACGGGGACCACCGTGGCCCGCACGAGCGAGAGGAGCGCCCATGCGCGCCATGACCTACCGCGGGCCGTACCGGGTCCGCGTCGAGGAGAAGCCGGACCCCCGGATCGAGCACCCGAACGACGCCGTCGTCCGGGTCGAACGGGCCGCGATCTGCGGGTCGGACCTGCACCTGTACCACGGCATGATGCCCGACACCCGCATCGGGCACACGTTCGGGCACGAGTTCATCGGCGTCGTCGAGCAGGTCGGCCCGTCGGTGCGGAGCCTGGCGGTGGGGGACCGCGTGATGGTCCCGTTCCACATCTCCTGCGGCAGCTGCTGGTTCTGCGCCCGCGGTCTGTTCACGAACTGCCACAACGTCAACCCGAACGCCACCGCGGTTGGCGGGATCTTCGGGTACTCGCACACGACGGGCGGGTACGACGGCGGCCAGGCGGAGCGTGTGCGCGTCCCCTTCGCCGACGTCGGACCGCAGGTGATCCCCGAGTGGCTCGACCCCGACGACGCCCTGATGATGACGGATGCGCTCGGCACCGGCTACTTCGGCGCACAGCTCGCCTCGATCCGCGAGAGTGACACCGTGGTGGTGCTCGGCGCCGGCCCGGTCGGCCTGTACGCGGCGAAGTCGGCGTGGTTCATGGGTGCCGGCCGGGTGATCGTCGTCGACCAGCTGGAGTACCGGCTCGAGAAGGCGCGGACGTTCGCCCACGCCGAGACGATCAACTTCGCCGAGGTGGACGACGTCGTGCTCGAGATGAAGAAGCAGACGGACTTCCTCGGCGCGGACAGCGTGATCGACGCCGTCGGTGCCGAGGCGGACGGCAACTTCACGCAGCAGCTCACCAGCGCGAAGCTGAAGCTGCAGGGCGGGTCACCGACGGCGCTCAACTGGGCGATCGACGGCGTCCGCAAGGGCGGCACGGTGTCGGCCATGGGGGCCTACGGACCGATCCCGAACGCGGTGAAGTTCGGCGACGCGATGAACAAGGGCGTCACCGTCCACATGAACCAGGCGCCGGTGAAGCGCCAGTGGCCGCGCCTGCTGGAGCACATCCAGGCCGGGCACCTGAAGCCGAGCGAGATCATCACGCACCGGATCCCGCTCGAGCACATCGACGAGGCGTACCACCTGTTCTCGGCGAAGCTCGACGACTGCATCAAGACGGTGATCGTGCCGTGAAGGAGGCATCCGTGTCCGACCACACCCCGTACATCGCCGATCCGCCGCGACGCGTCCCGTCGTCGGCCGAGCTCCGCGAGCGCATCCCCGGGTGGGGGAGCGACCTCGACCTCGCAGACCGTCCGTCCGTGCCGAAGCTCTCCCGCGAGGTCGGGCTCGCCTCGGGCGCCCACTGGGACGTCCCCGAGCAGCAGCCCGGTGCGGAGGGCCGCGAGCGGTCGATCGAGCACGCCCACGTCACACCCGTGTTCGGGACCGCGCAGCCGTTGTCCGGGCTCGCCGGGGTCGTGAAGCGGTACGCCTACCGACGGTTCAGCGAGGGCCGTCTGGCCCACTGGATGCTCCTCGTGCTGGGCGACCGGATCGACGTCGCGACGCACCGGGTGACGGACGCGCTCCGAGGCCGTCCGGATCGGGTCGTGCACGAGACCGGGGTCCGCGCCGAGTGGCGGGCACACCCGGTCCGGTCGCGGGTCGCGTCCTCCCGCCGGGACTGGCGGCACGGGCTGCTCGACCCGCTGGTGGCGAACTGGGGGTGGCTCGCCGCGCTCGGCGGGGTGGTGCTCGTGGTGCGGCGCCTGCGGCGGCGCTGAGGCCGGGCCGGGCCGGTGCCGGCTCGCCGCGGCGGCTGCGTTCCTCCGCGGGGCCGGCGGACCGTCCCGCGCGGGCCGGCGCGACGGCCCCCGGGGCGCGACGCAGCCCCGTCCCGGACGGGAGGCGCGGTGCGAGCCCGCCCCGCGCCTCCCGTCCGACACGCGGTCGTGTCCGGGGCGTCCCGAGTCGGACGCGCCCGTCCTGCGACACCACCGCTGTCGTTCGACGACGACGATGTCGCACGATGCGCGCGCACCGGCTCACGGACGCCCGACGCGACAAGACCGCTGTCGTTCGACAACAACGATGTCGCAGTTGCCGCGCGCCGCCGCCGTTCGCCGCCGGCCACGAGCGCAGCGAGGAGGCCGTGATGAGGCGGCGTCGCCCTGAGCGCAGCGATGGCGATGCTCGCCGGGGAGCACGAACAAGAAATGCCCCCGGGCCGAAAGGCCAGGGGGCACCGCATATCTTGTGTCCGAGGGGGGACTTGAACCCCCACGCCCTAATACGGGCACTAGCACCTCAAGCTAGCGCGTCTACCAATTCCGCCACCCGGACAGGGTGTTCTTCACTTGTGCGGCTGTCGTTCCGGGCTGTTTTCCCGGCGTTCCTGCCGAGAGAAGACACTAGCACGGCTCTGAACGCACGATGAACACGGCCACGCATCCCGGGCGAGTCCCCCGGAACGGCGGGGGAGCAGCGCCTCCGGACGGGCCGGCGAACCCGCTGCCGGTAGCGTTGGCGGCATGAGCGACGCCCTGCCGACCGAGCCGGACCTCGAGGCCACCGCCGCCATCGCGCGGGACCTCATCCGCATCGACACGACGAACTGGGGCGAGGGGAAGTCGGTCGGCGAGACCGAGGCCGCGCACTACGTCGAGGCGAGGCTGCGCGACCTGGGCCTCGAGCCGCAGCTCTTCGAGTCGGAGCCGGACCGGGTGAGCGTGGTCGCACGGGTGGCGGGACGGAACCCCGACAAGCCGGCGCTGGTCGTGCACGGGCACCTCGACGTGGTGCCTGCCGATCCGTCGAACTGGACGGTGGACCCGTTCGGTGGCGAGGTCCGCGACGGCATGCTCTGGGGCCGCGGTGCCGTGGACATGAAGGACATGGACGCGATGATGCTCACCGCGTTGGGCGACGTGGTCGAGCGGCAGGGTGCACCGGAGCGTGACCTCGTGATCGCGTTCTTCGCGGACGAGGAGGCCGGTGGGGTGCTCGGCGCACACCACGTCGTCGACACCCACCCGGAGGTCTTCGCCGGCGCGACCGAGGCGATCAGCGAGGTCGGCGGCTACTCGGTGACCCTCGGCGGGCAGCGCGCGTACCTGCTCCAGACGGGCGAGAAGGCCCTGATGTGGATCACGCTCGTCGCCCGTGGCACGGCGGCACACGGGTCGCACGTGATGCGCGACAACGCGGTGACGAAGGTGGCCGCCGCGGTCGCGCGCATCGGTGCCGAGGAGTGGCCGGTCCGCCTCTCCGGCACGACCGAGGCGATGGTTCGCGAGATCGCACGGCTGCTCGGTGTGGACCCGATCGCGTCCGGCCCGGACGAGGTCGCCCTCGCGACGGGGTCGGCCTCACGCTTCATCCACGCAGCGCTCCACACGACGACGAACCCGACGGTCCTCCGCGCCGGGTACAAGCACAACGTGATCCCGGACACCGCCGAGGCCCTCGTCGACCTCCGGTGCCTGCCGGGCGACGAGGAGGCCGTGCTCGAGCGGGTCCGCGAGCTCGCGGGCGAGGACGTCGAGGTCGTGATGACGCACCGCGACGTCGGCCTCGAGCAGGACTTCGGCGGACCGCTGGTCGACGCCGTCCGGGAGACGCTCGAGCGGCACGACCCGGGCGCACCCGTGCTGCCGTACCTGCTGTCCGGCGGCACGGACAACAAGGCGATGTCGCGGCTCGGCATCGCAGGCTACGGGTTCGTCCCGCTCCGTCTCCCCGAGGACGTCGACTTCCCGGCGATGTTCCACGGGGTCGACGAGCGCGTGCCCCTCGACGCCCTCGCCTTCGGGCGGCGCGTCCTCGGCGACCTGCTCGCCACGTACTGATACATTGCCGGGTCGCCCCTCGGCGGCGACCCGCGACGACCGGCACGAAAGGCCCCGTTCGATGCACATCCTCGAGGCGATCTTCCTCGGCTTCGTGCAGGGACTCACCGAGTTCCTGCCGGTGTCCTCCAGCGCGCACCTGCGCATCGTCGGGCTCTTCCTGCCCGACGCGAAGGACCCGGGTGCCGCGTTCACCGCGGTGACGCAGCTCGGGACCGAGACGGCCGTGCTGATCTACTTCTGGAAGGACATCACCCGGATCGTCGGGCGGTGGTTCCGCTCGGTGTTCCGACGCGACGTGCCGAAGGGCGACCCGGATGTGCGACTCGGGTGGCTGGTGATCCTCGGCACGATCCCGATCGGGGTCGCCGGACTCCTGCTCAAGGACTCGATCGAGACCACGTTCCGGTCGCTGTGGATCGTCGCGATCGTGCTGATCGTGTTCGGCATCGTCCTCGGCGTGCTCGACGTGGTCGGGCGCAAGGTCCGGCCGATCGAGCAGATGACGTTCCGGAACGGCCTGCTCATCGGCGTCGCGCAGATGCTGGCGCTCGTGCCCGGCGTCTCGCGCTCCGGTGCGACCGTGTCGATGGGACTCGCCCTCGGGTACACCCGACCGGCGGCGGCGCGCTTCGCGTTCCTGCTCGCCGTGCCCGCGGTGTTCCTGTCCGGCTTCTACGAGGCCGCGACGAGCCTCGGCGACCACGGCGCCCCCTTCGGCATGGTCGACACGCTGGTCGCGACCGTGGTCGCGTTCGTCGTCGGGTTCGTGGTCATCGCCGCGTTCATGAACTACATCTCGAAGCGCAGCTTCATGCCCTTCGTGGTCTACCGGATCGCACTCGGTATCGTGCTCATCGTGTTGCTGTCGCTCGGAGTGATCCAGCCGTGAGGGCCTGGCAGGTCCCGTCCGTCCCGTCCGTGCCCGGGGACGCGCCCCGACCCGTGGTGCACGACACCGCCGCCGGAAAGCCGGTCGACCCGACGCACGGCGCGGAGGGCGCGACCCTCTACGTCTGCGGCATCACCCCGTACGACGCCACGCACCTCGGTCACGCGGCGACCTACCTGGCGTTCGACACGCTCGGCCGTGCCTGGCGTGACGCGGGGCTCGAGGTCGAGTACGCGCAGAACACCACCGACGTCGACGACCCGCTGCTCGAGCGGGCGGCGCGCGACGGTGTCGACTGGCGAGAGCTCGCCGCGTCCCAGATCGACCTGTTCCGGCGCGACATGGAGGCCCTCCGCGTCCTGCCGCCGGACGACTTCGTGGCCGTGACGGACGAGGTCGAACGCATCGCCGAGGCCGTCGCGTACCTGCAGGAGACCGGGTACGCCTACGACGTGCCGACCGACGACTCCGAGGGCGACGACGTCTACTTCGACGTGAACCGTCCCACCGAGGCGTGGGCGCTCGGCGACGAGAGCCGGCTCGACCGCGAGACGATGACCGCCCTGTCGGCGGAGCGCGGCGGCGACCCCGACCGCCCCGGCAAGCGCGATCCGCTCGACCCGCTGCTGTGGCGCGCCGCGCGCCAGGGCGAGCCGAGCTGGGACACCGCCGTCGGACCCGGGCGTCCGGGCTGGCACATCGAGTGCAGTGTCATCGCGGGCGACCGCCTCGGCCTGCCGATCAGCGTGCAGGGCGGTGGGAGCGACCTCGTCTTCCCGCACCACGAGATGAGCGCCGGGCACGCCGCGGCCCTCGCACACCAGCCGCTCGCGAACGCCTTCGTGCACACCGGCATGATCGCGTACCAGGGGTCGAAGATCTCCAAGTCGCTCGGCAACCTCGTCACCGTGCGCGGTCTGCTCGACGACGGCGCCGACCCGCGGGCGATCCGGCTCGCGCTGCTGTCGCACAGGTACTCGGACGACTGGGAGTGGTTCGACGGCGAGCTGACGAGCGCGACCACCCGGCTCGCGACGTGGGACGCCTGGGCGTCCGGCGACGCTCCGGGTCACGAGGACGACGCCGCCGAGGCGATCGCGCGCATCCGTGCACGGGTCGCCGACGACCTCGACACCCCGGGTGCGGTCGCCGCGGTGGACACCGCGATCGCCGCGGGGACCCGCGCCACGCCGGAGCTCGTCGACCTCGTCGACGCCCTGCTCGGCATCCGCCTGGCCTGAGTCCGGGTCGCCGGCGCGCTGTCGGCGGTCCTGGTGGCTCGGGCAGGCGCTGTTCCGGTCGCGCGACGTGCCGCCGGCGGCCGTCGCGGTCGCACGACGTGCCGCTCACTCCAGAGGTGAGCGGCACGTCGTACGACCAGGGTGCGTGCCGAAGACCGGACGGACGGGAGGCGCGGTGCCAGCTGGCACCGCGCCTCCCGTCCGTCCGTCCGTGGTCGCGACTACTGCTGCGGCGGCTGCGGGGGCCGCCACGGGCCCTCGCCACCGGCGGTGCCGCCGTCCTTGCCGTCCTTGCGCTCACGGCGACGGAGGTACTGCTCGAACTCCTGCGCGATCGCGTCGCCCGACGCCTCGGGGGAGTCGACCGTGTCGCGGGCCTGCTCGAGCTGGCCGATGTAGCTGGCCATGTCCTCGTCGTCGGCGGCGAGGGCGTCGATGCCCTCCTCCCACTCGGTGGCCTCGTCGAGCAGGCTGCCGCGCGGGACCGTGACGTCCGCGAGCTCCTCGATCTTGTCGAGCAGGGACAGGGTGGCCTTCGGCGACGGCGAGTTGTGCACGTAGTGCGGGACCGAGGCCCAGAGGGAGAGCGTCGTGAGCCCGGCGGTGTCCATCGCGTCGGAGAGCACGCCGAGGATGCCCGTCGGGCCCTCGTACGACGACCGGTCGACGTCGAACGCGGCACGGACACCGGCGTTCTCGCTCGACACGAACACGGAGATCGGACGCGTGTGCGGGACGTCGGCGAGCATCGCCCCGACGAACACGACCGCGTCGATCGAGTACACGTCGGCGAGGTCGATGATCTCGGCGCAGAAGCCGCGCCACGTGCGCGAGGGTTCCGGACCGACCAGGACGAAGACGTCGCGCTCGGTCTCGGAGCCGGCGGCACCGAGCACCGGGCGACCCTCGGCGCCGGGGCCGTGCAGCACGATGCGGGGCCAGCGGACGGCGCGCGAGCCGTCCTCGGCGGTGCCGATCTCGGGCCGGTTGAACTGGTAGTCGACGTACCGCTCGCCGTCGATCTCGCGCAGCTCGTCGAGCTCCAGCGCGTCGACGATGCGGCGTGCGAGGCCGCTCGCCGCCTCGCCGGCGTCGTTCCAGCCCTCGAAGGCGACGACGAGCAGGCGTCCGTCGCTGAAGGGGGAGTGCTGTGGCACGGAGGGGCCTCCTGGTGGTGGAGCGGGGCGCACGCGGTGCTCGCGCGCGGCCGGACACGGTCGATCACCCAGGATAGGCCGGAGCCGGCCGCGGGCATCCCTCCGTCCGCCCCGAGCGGAACCGCGGGGTCGGTCGGCGCCCCGGTAGACTCGTCGCCCGTGACCGCCCAGCACCCCGAACGCGTCCTCCCCGCAGCCGTGCTGTGGGACATGGACGGCACGATCATCGACACCGAGCCGATCTGGCAGCAGTCCCAGGTCGAACTGACCGACCGGTACGGCGCCGAGTGGACGCACGAGGACGGCCTGTCGCTGGTCGGCAGCGGCCTCGAGCGGTCGGGCGAGATCCTCCGCGACCGGGGCGTCGACATGGAGGTCGAGGAGATCGTCCTGTGGATGACCGACTACGTGACGGAGCGCCTGCAGGGCGGCGAACTGCCCTGGCGTCCGGGCGCCCGTGAACTCGTCGAGGAGCTGCACGACCGCGGCATCCCGACCGCACTCGTGACGATGTCCCGCCGCACGATGGCGCTCGTCACGGCCGACGCCCTCGGGGCCCGCGGGTTCCGCGTGGTCGTCGCCGGTGACGACGTCGACCGCCCGAAGCCGTACCCGGACGCGTACCTCGCCGCCGCGGCGCAGCTCGGGGTCGACCCCACCGCGTGCGTCGCGATCGAGGACTCCGCCACCGGCGTCGCCTCGGCGGTGGCGTCCGGCGCCGTGACCGTCGCGGTCGAGCACATCGTGCCGCTGTCCGAGATCGCCGGCGGCGACGTGCACCTGACGACGCTGGCGGACGTGGACGTCGACCGCCTCGTCGAACTGACCAGCCCGGCCCTCGCGGCCCGTACCGAGACGGCGAACCGATGACCGAGCAGTCCCAGCAGCCCTCGCAGGACGACCTCGTCGCCCTGCCGCACACCGCGGGCGGCGCCCCGCACACCCCGCCGCGCGGCCCGTTCCGCGCCGGTGACCGGGTGCAGCTCACCGGTCCGAAGGGCAAGCTCACGACGCTCTCGCTCGAGACCGCCGGCGAGTACCACACCCACCGCGGTGTGCTCCGGCACGACGACGTGATCGGGCAGCCCGACGGCTCGGTCATCCGGGCGAGCACCGGGGACGAGTACCTGGCGCTCCGCCCGCTGCTCAACGACTACGTCATGTCGATGCCCCGCGGTGCGGCCATCGTCTACCCGAAGGACGCCGCCCAGATCGTCGCCTTCGCGGACGTCTTCCCCGGCGCCCGTGTCGTCGAAGCCGGCGTCGGCTCGGGAGCGCTCTCGCTCTTCCTGCTCCGGGCGATCGGGCCGACCGGGCAGCTGCAGTCGTTCGAGCGCCGCGAGGAGTTCGCCGCCATCGCCCGGGGCAACGTCGGCACGTTCCTCGGCGCCGTCCCGGACAACTGGTCGGTGACCGTCGGCGACCTCGTCGAGGAGCTCCCCGGCGCCACCGAACCGCAGAGCATCGACCGCGTGGTCCTCGACATGCTCGCGCCGTGGGAGTGCGTGGACGCCGCGGCGGACGCCCTCGTGCCCGGCGGACTCATCGTCTGCTACGTGGCAACGGTCACGCAGCTGTCCCGCACCGCAGAGGCGCTGCGCGACACCGGGCGCTTCACGGACCCGCAGTCGAGCGAGACCCTGGTGCGCACCTGGCACGTGGAGGGCCTCGCCGTCCGACCGGACCACCGCATGGTCGGCCACACCGGGTTCCTCGTGACCGCGCGCCGCCTGGCCGACGGTGTCGTCCTGCCGAACCTGAAGCGTCGCGCAGGCAAGGCCGAGTTCTCGGACGAGGACGTCGAGGCCTGGACCCCCGGCGCCGTCGGCGAGCGGTCCGCCAGCGACAAGAAGCTGCGCAAGGTGGCCCGCCAGGCCGCGGCACAGGCACGCAAGGTCGCGGCCGCCGAGGCTGGGACGGGCGCGGACGAGGTCGCCCCGGACGCCTCGCACGATGCCGCCGACGGCGACCGCTAGGCTACGCATGCCCGTCCAGCACCGAACGGAAAGAGGGTCCGTGCGCACCATCCCCGCACTCCTGGTCACCATCGGCCTCGCCGCGTCCCTGACGGGGTGCGCCGCCAGCGGGGCCGGTTCGGCGCCGTCCGCGTGCCCCGCCCCCGGTGCCGCCTCGGCAGCGGTGACGGCGACCGGTGCGTTCGGCAAGGAGCCGAGGGTGTCGGTGCCCGCCGGGCTGACCACGAAGGGCACGCAGGTCTCCGTCCTGCGCTCCGGCGACGGCCGACAGGTCGAGGAGGGCACGCCGGTCCTCGTCGAGTACACGCTGGTCGACGGCGCCACCGGTCAGGTGGCGCAGACCAGCGGGTACTCCGGTCAGACCGCCCCGATCACCGTCAGCGCCGCGAAGTTCGGACCGCTGGGTACCGCGCTCGAGTGCGCCCACGTCGGCGACCGGCTCGCCGTGGCCCTGCCGAAGAGCGGACTGAGCGGGAGCGCCACCAGCACGTCCGGCACCTCGGAGAAGACCGAGGACGCCGTCGTGGCGGTCATGGACGTCAAGCAGGCCTTCGATGCACGGGCAACCGGTACGCCGCAGCTCGCCGGTGACGGCATGCCCGCCGTCGTCCTGGCGCCGTCGGGTGCCCCCGGCATCACGATCCCGTCGTGGAGCGCGCCGAAGGACGACGCCCTGCACCTGCTCCGCAAGGGGTCCGGGGCGGAGCTCACCGCGAAGGACACCGCGGTCATCAAGTACACGGCCGTCTCGTGGGCCGGCAGCAACGGCGACTCCTCGGTCGTCGCGTCGAACTGGACCGACGGCTCCGGCGCCCAGGCGATCCCGCTCGCGAAGGGCCAGCTCATCGACGGCGTGCGGAACGCGGTCCTCGGCCACCGCGTCGGCGACCAGGTCCTGGCGATCGTGCACCAGCAGGACGGCACCACGGCGTACGTCATCGACGTGCTCGGGAAGATGCCCGCCTGAGCCGCGACCGTCCCTCCACCGACCCTGCGCGGGTGCACTCCGGTGCACCCGCGCTGCCGTAGGATCGGGCTCGTGCCAGCCACCCGAGCCCCCCGCGTCCCCGCCGAGGAGCGGCTCTTCAGCCTCGTGCTCGCGCTGCTCTCGACCGAGGCCGGGCTGACGAAGGCGGAGATCCTGGCGAACGTGCAGGGCTACCGGCAGCGGTTCTCGCCCGGTGGGGACAACGCGTCGCTCGAGCGCCAGTTCGAGCGTGACAAGGACGACGTCCGCGACCTCGGCATCCCGCTCGAGACGATCGAGACCCCGGGCGCCGCCGGCAACAACCAGACGCTGCGCTACCGGATCCCGAAGGGCGAGTACGACCTGCCGCTCGACGTCCGGTTCACCCCGGACGAGTCCGCACTGCTGTCGCTCGCCGCGATGGCGTGGCGCGAGGGCGCACTGTCCACGGACTCCCGCCGGGCGCTGCTCAAGGTCCGTTCCGCCGGCGCCGACGACGACGGGTCGAGCGCGGCGCGGGGCGTCGCCGGCATGGCTGCGTACGCGCCGCGGCTCCGCGCCCGTGACGCCGCGTTCGAGCCGCTGCGCTCCGCCCTCGACCGCGGCGCCGCCGTCCGGTTCGACTACATCACGCCGGGTGAGCACGCGCCGCGTCGCCGTGACCTCGCGCCCCTCGCGCTCGTGCAGCACGGCGGACGCTGGATGCTGGCGGCGCACGAGTTCTCCACCGGCGGCACGAAGAACTACCTGCTGTCCCGGATCGTCGGCCCGGTCAGCGTGCACCAGGTCGGGCAGCACCCTGCCCCCGCCGGTGCCGCCGAACGGGCACTCGCCGAGCTCGACCGGGTGTGGGCCGAGCGCACCGCCCGCATCGCGGTCGTGCCCGGGTCCGACGCCGAGCGCCGGCTCCGACGTCGCCGTGGCACGGAGGTCACCGCCGACGGCGTGCTCGTGGTGCACCACGTCGACCCGCAGATCCTCGCCGGGGAACTCGCGGCCTTCGGCCCCGAGGTGCGGGTGCTCGAACCCGCCGCGCTGCGGGAGCAGGTGGTGTCCCGTCTGCGCGCCCTCGTCGCCGACCACACGGACGCAGCCGACCGGACCGGTGCGGGCGCGGACACCGACGGAGCCGACCAGACGGCAGACGCCGACCAGACGGCAGACGCCGACCAGACCGCCGAGGCCGGGGGTGCCCGTGGCTGACCAGCAACCACTCCAGGCCCAGGACAAGCTCGCGTTCCTGCTCGTCCTCGTGCCCTACCTCATCGACCACGAGCGCGTCTCCGTGGCCGAGGCCGCGCGGCACTTCGGCGTCCCCGAGCAGCGCATCCGCCGTGCCGTCGAGCTCATCGCGGTGTCCGGCGTGCCCGGCGAGACGATGCAGTACCAGCACGGCGACCTGTTCGACATCGCCTGGGACGACTTCGAGCAGAACGACATGATCGTGCTGACGAACCTCGTGGCGATCGACGACTCGCCCCGGCTCTCGGCGCGCGAGGCCTCGGCCCTGATCGCCGGCCTGCAGTACCTGTCGGCGCTGCCCGAGGCCGCGGACCGCGACGCCATCCGGGCGCTCATGGCGAAGCTGTCCCGCGGTGCCGGGGGAGCGGCGTCGAACGTGGCGGTCGGTCAAGACCTGCACGACGCCGCGCTGACCACGATCCGCCGCGCCGTCGCCGACGGGCGCGGGCTCGCCTTCGAGTACGCCGGTCCCCGCACCCGCGGCGGCACCCGCCGCGTGGACCCGCTGCGCGTCGAGTCGATCGACACCGACTGGTACCTGCGGGCCTGGGACCTCGACCGGCAGGCACTGCGGACCTTCCGCCTCGACCGGATGACGAACGTCCGGGTCGACGACCGGCCGGCCGAGAAGACCATCGGCGACGTCGTGATCCCGGACACGCTCTTCCAGCAGTCCGGGGGCGACGTCATCGTCACGGTGGAGCTCGACTGCTCGGCGCTGCCCCTCGTCGCGGACTACCTGGCGGACACCGCCGACGCCGAGGACGCCGACGGCCGCGTGCGCATCCGGCTCGCTGCGTCCAACGGCTTCGACGGCGTCGTCCGACTGGTGGCCGGTCTGCCGGGCCGCGCGGTCGTGCTCGACCCACCGGCAGCGCGCGCCGCCGTGCGCGCGTTCGCCGTGGCGGCGCTGGCCGCCGAGTAGCGCCCCGTCCCCGGCCGCGCGACCGCCGCGACCGCGACCGCCCTCCCTCGGGCGACCGCCGTCGGACGGGAGGCGCGGGGCGGGCCCGAGCCGCGCCTCCCGTCCGACGGTCCTCCTGTGGGTCCGCCGCCGACGGCCCGACTGTCGGTCCCGGTCCCGTAGGATCGGGCCATGGCTTCGACGACCGCGAGCGGGCGAGCGGGGCGACCAGGCCGTCCGAAGAAGGACACCGAGGGTCGCATGTCGCTCGGGCAGCACCTGATCGAGCTGCGGAACCGTCTCTTCAAGGCCGTCCTCGCGGTCGCGGTGTGCGCGATCGGCGGGTGGTTCCTCACCCCGTTCGTCCTCGACGCCCTGCGGCAGCCGGTCACCCAGCTGGCGGAGGTCGGTGGCCACACCGCCGAGCTGAACTTCCCCCAGATCACCGGGGCGTTCGACCTGCGGCTGCAGATCGCGATCACGATCGGTGTCGTCATCTCGAGCCCCGTGTGGCTGTACCAGGTGTGGGCGTTCATCGTCCCGGCGCTGGTCCGGCGCGAGAAGCAGTACGTGTTCGGGTTCCTGGGCACCGCGATCCCGCTGTTCTTCGCCGGGTGCTGGTTCGGCTGGTACGTCCTGCCGCACATCGTGGGGATCCTCGGCAGCTTCGTGTCGTCGCAGGACACGTCGATCGTCGACGCGAAGGCGTACTACGACTTCGTCATCAAGCTCATCGTGGCCGTCGGCATCGCGTTCGTGCTGCCGGTGTTCCTCGTCCTGCTGAACTTCGTCGGGGTGCTGTCGGCCAGCTCGATCATCAAGTCGTGGCGCGTCGCGATCGTGTGCATCCTGGTGTTCTGTGCGATCGTCACCCCGTCGGCCGACGTCATCTCGATGTTCCTGCTGGCGATCCCGATGACGGTGCTCTACGCAGCAGCGTGTCTCGTGACCTGGCTCCACGACCGCCGGCTGGCGAAGCAGCAGGCGAAGCTCGACGAGGAGTACGCACGCTGATGACACCCGGACCCACTGCTGCCGAGCGCTACCAGGCGGCGAAGGTCCGGAACCGCTCGCGCAACCTCGAGCTGTTCCGTTCCGACCTGCGCTTCGACCTCGACCCGTTCCAGGTCGCCGGCTGCGACGCCCTCGACCAGGGTCGGAGCGTCCTGGTCGCCGCACCGACCGGTGCCGGCAAGACGATCGTGGCCGAGTTCGCGATCTGGCTCGCGATGCGGCAGCCGACGGCGAAGGTGTTCTACACGACGCCGATGAAGGCGCTGAGCAACCAGAAGTACAACGAGCTCGTGGCCGACTACGGCGAGTCCGAGGTCGGGCTCCTCACCGGCGACACGAACGTCAACCCGCGGGCCCGTGTCGTCGTGATGACGACCGAGGTGCTCCGGAACATGATCTACGCGGACTCCGACCTGCTCGACGACCTGGCGTGGGTCGTCCTCGACGAGGTCCACTACCTGGCCGACCGGTTCCGCGGCGCGGTGTGGGAAGAAGTGATCCTGCACCTGCCGACCGAGGTCCGGCTCGTGTCGCTCAGCGCGACGGTGTCGAACGCCGAGGAGTTCGGCGACTGGTTGCAGACCGTCCGAGGCGACACCGACGTCATCGTGTCCGAGGACCGACCGGTCCCGCTCGAGCAGCACGTGCTCGTCGGGTCGAAGATGGTCGACCTGTTCGACTCGAGCGGTGCCGCCGCGACGAACCGCGTGAACCCGGAGTTGCTCCGGCTGGTCGGCGGTGCCTCGCGCAGCGAGCGGCACGGCGGCGGTCACCGCGGTCGTCGCGGTCGCGGCGGCTACCCGGAGCGCCGGGGTCCGCGCACCGAGAAGATGTACCGCGAGCAGATCGCGAAGGTGCTCGACGAGCGGATGCTCCTGCCCGCGATCTTCTTCGTCTTCAGCCGCAACGGCTGCGACCAGGGGGTCCGTCAGGTCCTGCGGTCCGGCATCTCGCTGACGACCGCCGACGAGCGCAACGAGATCCGCGAGACCGCCGAGTACCACTGCCGGACCCTGCTCGACGAGGACCTCGCCGTGCTCGGCTACTGGGAGTGGCTCGAGGGGCTCGAGCGGGGCGTCGCCGCGCACCACGCGGGGCTCCTGCCCGCCTTCAAGGAAGTCGTCGAGGACCTCTTCCAGCGCAAGCTCCTCAAGGTCGTGTTCGCGACGGAGACCCTGGCACTCGGCGTGAACATGCCGGCGCGCACGGTGGTGCTCGAGAAGCTCGAGAAGTTCAACGGCGAGGCCCGGGTGCCGATCACGCCGGGGGAGTTCACGCAGCTCACCGGTCGTGCCGGACGCCGTGGCATCGACGTCGAGGGGCACTCGGTCATCCAGTGGTCGGACGGCCTCGACCCGCAGGCCGTCGCGTCGCTGGCGAGCCGTCGGACGTACCCGCTCAACTCGTCCTTCAAACCGACGTACAACATGGCCGTGAACCTCATCGAGCAGTTCGGGCGGCAGCGCACGCGCGAGGTCCTGGAGACCTCGTTCGCGCAGTTCCAGGCGGACCGTTCGGTCGTCGACCTCGCGCGCAAGGTGCGGTCACAGCAGGAGTCCCTCGACGGGTACCAGCGGGCGATGGAGTGCCACCTCGGCGACTTCACCGAGTACGCCGCGCTCCGTCGTCGCCTGTCCGACCTCGAGCGCACGAACGTCCCCGGCGGGCGCGAGGCCTCGCACGGCGCCCGTCAGGAGCGCCAGGCGGCGATCACCGAGGTCCGTCGGCAGATGCAGCGGCACCCCTGCCACGCCTGCCCGGACCGCGAGGCGCACGCCCGCTGGGCCGAGCGCTGGTACAAGCTCAAGCGCGCCAACGACAAGCTCGTGCAGCAGATCCGTTCCCGCACCGGTGCCGTCGCGACGACGTTCGACCGCGTCACGGACGTGCTCCTGCAGCTCGGCTACCTGGTCGCGACCGGGGACGGCGAAGCCACCGTCGCCGCCGGCGGGCGCCGCCTGCAGCGGATCTACGGCGAGCGTGACCTGCTCGTCGCCGAGTGCCTCGAGGCCGGCGTCTGGAAGGAACTGACCCCTGCGCAGCTCGCCGCGATGGCCGCGACGATCGTCTACCAGCCCCGCCGCGAGGACGCCCCCGGCACCGAGCACGCCCTGCCCCGCGGCGCGTTCCGGCCGGCGCTCGACGAGACCCTGACCATCTGGTCCCGCCTCGACGACATCGAGCGGGACGCCCGGCTCGCCGGCTCCCAGCCGCCGACCCCGGCCATGTCCGTCGGCATGTTCCGGTGGGCGTCAGGCTCCGCGCTCGACGACGTGCTCCGGACCCTCGACATGCCCGCAGGTGACTTCGTGCGCTGGTCGAAGCAGGTGATCGACCTGCTCGACCAGGTCCGGAACGCCGGTGACGACGAGCTCGCCCAGACCGCGCGGCGCGCGACCGACGCGGTCCGCCGCGGCATCGTCGCCTACGCGACGGTCTGACGGGAGGCCCGGTGCACGTCCCCGACGCAGCCACGCGTCCGCAGGCCGGCGGCCCCACCCCGCGCCGCGGCGTCACCCACCGCACCTCGCGGACGACGCCGCGATCCGGGTCCGGGCACGGCGTCCTGCCGGACGGCCGACGCGACGAGTTCGCCGCGCTGCCGCTGCGGCTCGCGCTCCCGCTCGCGGTCGTCGGCGGCCTGCTGTTCGCCCTGTCGTTCCCGTCGCCGGGGTGGTGGTTCCTCGCCTACCCGGCGATGGCCTGCATGCTGCTCGCCGCCATGGGGCAGCGCGCCCGTCGCGCAGCCTGGCTCGGGTACGTGGCCGGTGCCGCGTTCTGGCTGCCCGCGATCTCGTGGGCCGGACGGTACCTCGGGCCGGTCCCGTGGCTGGCGCTCGCGCTGTTCGAAGCCGCGTACTTCGCGCTCGGCAGCGTGGCGATCGCCCTCGCGTACCGGTGGGTCGCGCGCGTCCTGCCCTCGACCGCCTGGCGGGTGTGGGGCCTCCCGGCCGTCGTCGCAGGCCTGTGGACCGGACGCGAGTGGTTCTCCGGGAGCTGGCCGTACGAGGGCTTCGCGTGGGGCCGTGTCGGACTGTCCCAGTCACAGGGCCCGTTCACGCACCTCGCCGCGTACGTGGGTGTGCTCGGGGTGACCTTCCTCGTCGTCTACTGCGTCGCCGTCGTGCTCTCGCTCGCGCTCGTCGTGCCGCGGGCACCCGGCGCCGTCCTCGGCGCACCCGCTCGCATCGCGGCCGCCGGGCTCCTGGTCGCCGTGGTCCTGGCCGTGCCCGCCTGGCCGACCCGCGTCGACGGCAGCATCCGCGTCGAGTCCGTGCAGGGGAACGGTCCGGCCGGGTACTTCGACCGCGCACAGCCGGGCGAGGTCCTGGCCGCGCAGGTCGCTGCGACCGACGTCGAGGCGCGCGGCGTCGACCTGGTCGTCTGGCCCGAGGCCGCCGCGGAGGCCGATCCGCGGCAGTTCCCGACCGTCGCGGACGCACTCGACTCCGTCGTGGACACCGTCGGGGCACCCCTCGTCGCGGGGGCGATCACGCAGACGCCGTCCGGGGTGCTGCACAACACGTCGTTCGTCTGGACCGCCGACGGCTGGCAGTCGTCCTACGACAAGAAACGTCCCGTCCCCTTCGGCGAGTACGTGCCCGACCGCTGGTTCTTCTCGAAGCTCGCACCGTCGCTCATCGGGCTCCTGCAGCGCGACTACACACCGGGCACGAAGCCGAACGTGCTCGACGTCGCGGGGATCAAGGCCGGGATCGCGGTCTGCTTCGACATCGTCGACGACGGCCTCACGTCGGACATGGCGCGCGGGGGAGCGCAGGTCATCCTCGCGCAGACGAACAACGCCGACTTCTCCGGCACCGACGAGAACCTGCAGCAGCTCGAGATCGCCCGGCTCCGGGCTGTCGAGACCGGCCGGTCGCTCGTCAACATCTCCACGGTCGGTGCCTCGCAGGTCATCGACCCGTCGGGACGGACCATCGACCGGGTCCCGGAATACACCGCGACCTCGATGATCACCGACGTGCCGCTCGGGACCGGTACGACGCCCGCGACGGTCGTCTCCGGCTCCGTGACCCTCCTCGTGTCGCTCGGGAGCCTCCTCGCACTGCTCGCGTGCGTGCCGTGGGGCCGCCGTTCCGCTCGTCCTCGTCGACGCGCTTCCTGAACACCGCGACCTCCCACTGGGAACGCTCTGTGAATGCGCCCCATCGGGATGCAACCCGCGTGGGACAGTGTTGAGGACGGCAGACGAGCGAGAGGAGCACACACATGGCTGATCGGAGTCTCCGCGGGATGCGGCTCGGGAGCCAGAGTCTCCAGAGCGAGGAGGGCGTCGAGCTCTCCGACCGGAAGCGCGCGGTGTACCAGACCCAGTCGGGGGAGACGTTCGACGTCGTCTTCTCCGCCGAGGCCGACGTACCGCAGACGTGGTCGGAACCCCGGACGGGGCGCGAAGGACGACTGCTCGGCGACGACGGGATCCCCGTCGAGGTCGCTGCTGAGGACGTCAAGGCGCCGAGGACCCACTGGGACATGCTCCTCGAGCGACGCTCGCGCGAGGAGCTCGAGGAGCTGCTCGAGGAGCGTCTCGCGTTCCTGCGCGCACGACGCGGCGCCTGAACCGCAGCTCCCGGACACGACGACGCCCGCCCCGGGATCCCGGGGCGGGCGTCGTCGTGTCGTGGCTCGGGCTACTGTGCGCGCTGCTGGTCGTCGCCCGCACGCTGGTGGCCGCCGTCGAGGTCCGCCTGCGAGGCGTCGTCCGCGGCCGCGAGGTGCGCGTCGACGCTGCGGTCGGACTCGGCGAGTCGCTCGTCGAGCGCCGCGTCCGGCACGATGTCCGCGGCCGTGGCGTTCGGCCGCGGGTTCGCCGCTGCGGCGCCGTCCGCCGTCGCGGTGTTCGCCAGGCTCTCGTTGGCGAGCTTCGAGATGCGGGACAGGAAGTCCGTGCCGCCGCCGGCACCGGCGACGGGACCGCTGCCGGTGCGACCGGCGGTGAAGCCCTTGGCGATGCCGGACAACGCGTCGGTGAACTCGCTCGGGATCATCCACAGCTTGTTCGCGGTGCCCTCGGCGATCTTCGGCAGGGTCTGCAGGTACTGGTACGACAGCAGCTTCTCGTCCGGGTCACCCGTGTGGATCGCCTCGAACACGGTCGCGATGGCCTGTGCCTCACCCTCGGCACGGAGCACCTGGGCCTTCGCGTCACCCTCGGCGGCGAGGATCGCGGCCTGCCGCTGACCCTCGGCCTCGAGGATCTGCGACTGCTTCGTGCCCTCGGCCTGCAGGATCGCGGCACGACGGCTCCGCTCGGCACGGAGCTGCTGCTCCATGGCGTCCTGGATCGACACGGGCGGCTCGATCGCCTTGAGCTCGACGCGACCGACCCGGATGCCCCACTTGCCGGTCGCCTCGTCGAGGACGACGCGCAGCTGGCCGTTGATGTTGTCGCGGCTCGTCAGCGCCTCCTCGAGGTTGAGGCCACCGACGACGTTGCGGAGCGTGGTCGTGGTGAGCTGCTCGACCGCGCCCAGGTAGTTCGCGATCTCGTAGGTCGCGGCGCGTGCGTCGGTCACCTGGAAGTAGACGACGGTGTCGATCGACACCACCAGGTTGTCCTCGGTGATCACCGGCTGCGGCGGGAAGGACACGACCTGCTCGCGCATGTCGATGAGCGGGCGGAGTCGGTCGATGAACGGCACCAGGATGTTGAGCCCCGGGCTGAGGGTCTTGTGGTACTTGCCGAGGCGTTCGACGATCCCGGCCGTCGCCTGCGGCACGATGCGGATCGCGCGGGACAGGACGACGATCACGAAGATCACGACGACGAGGACGAGGACGATCAGGGCGATCGTCCCGGCTGAGATGGTCACGAGGTGGCCCTTTCTCCGAGGCGGACGACCGCGGTCGACCCCTCGATCGACTCGACGACCACGGGGGTGCCGAGCGGCGGTGTGCGGTCGGGGGAGCCAGCGGCGAGCCGGGCGCTCCAGGTCTCGCCGTTCGCGAGACGGACCTGCCCGGGCGACGACGACGTGAAGGCCACGGCAACGGTGCCGCGCAGGCCGATCAGCCCCTCGATGTTGGTGCGGTGCGGGTCGGCGTTCCGGCCGAGCGCCACGAGCAGCCGCGGACGGACGAGCGACAGCAGCACGAGGGCCACGACGGCCGCGATGATCGCCGAGAGCCACCACGGGGCGCCGAGCAGCGCGGCGACCAGCCCTCCGGCAGCACCCGCGGCGAGCATCAGGAAGATGAAGTCGAGGGTGAAGATCTCGACCACACCCAACAGCAGTGTCAGTCCGATCCAGACGACGGTCTGGATCCAGTCGATGTTCACGCGAACTCCCTCCCTCGCATCGCGCGCTCCGGCGTGCAGCGTCGCGACGGCCGGTCCAACTCCGTTCAACATATCGGGTAACGCTCGGGTCCGCGCGACCGAGGAGGTCGTCGACGGTGCCGACACGGGCGGTTGGTAGGCTCGTGCGCGGCCGAACCGGCCACAGCAGCGACCTGGAGAACACGACTGTGAGCAACCCCCTCGCCCCCGGATCCCTCGCCGACAAGCGCGCCCTCGTCACCGGCTCGTCGCGCGGCATCGGCGCCGACACCGTCGGCTACCTGGCGGAGGCCGGCGCGAAGGTCGTCGTGAACTACCGCAACAAGGCCCGGCGTGCCGAGCAGATCGTCGAGAAGGTCGTCGCTGCCGGTGGCTCCGCGATCGCCGTGGGAGCCGACCTGACCGACCACGACTCGGTCCAGGCGATGGTCGACCGCGTCGTCGCCGAGTGGGGCGGCATCGACCTGCTCGTGCTGAACGCCTCGGGCGGCATGGAGGCCGACCTGGGGGAGGACTACGCACTCCGCCTGAACCGCGACGCGCAGGTCGACATGCTGCAGACCGCCGTGCCGCACATGCCGGCCGGATCGCGCGTCGTCTTCGTGACCAGCCACCAGGCCCACTTCGTCGAGACCGCCGAGACCATGGACGAGTACGTGCCCGTCGCGAAGAGCAAGCGCGCCGGTGAACTCGCCCTGCGCGAGCTCATCCCGCAGCTCGAGGCCGCCGGCATCGAGTTCGTCACCGTCTCCGGCGACATGATCGAGGGCACCATCACGGCGACCCTGCTCAACCGCCTGAACCCCGGCGCGATCGAGGGTCGTCGCCAGGAGGTCGGCAAGCTCTACAGCGTGTCCGAGTTCGCGGCGGAGATCGCCCTCGCCGCCGTCGAGCCGATCCCGGCCGACCACACGAAGCTCGTCGGCGACACGAGCGGCTTCACGGCCTGACCAGCGCCACGGGACGACCGGTAGCCTCGGGCGCGTGACAGCGAAGCCCGGCCTGCGACTGACGTCCCGCATCCTCCTGCTCGACCCCGACGGCCGCGTGTTCCTCATGGACACGCGGTCGCCGTCGTCCGACGGGTCCCACCGGTGGATCACTCCGGGCGGCGGCGTGGACCCGGGGGAGTCGCACCGTGACGCCGCTGTCCGGGAGCTCCGTGAGGAGACCGGCATCGTCGTCGACGATCCGGGGGAGCCGGTGTGGTCGTGGGACTTCACCGTGGAGTGGGACCTTGCCGACCACGACCGGGGCCACGCCGAGTTCTACGTCGTCCGGACGCCCGGGTTCGAGCTCTCCGACACCGAGTGGACGGACGACGAGCGCGTCGACATCCTCGCGTCCCGCTGGTGGACGGCCGAGGAGCTCGACGCGACCGACGAGCCCTTCGAACCGGCGGAACTCCCGCAGCTCGTCCGGCAGCACCGGGTGGTCTGACCGACCCGACAAGACCGCCACGCCTGCGACGGGCGCATGCGAACGGAATTCGCAGGTATCGCATAGCGTGTGCGCAGACGGCCGCACGCAACCCGTGCCAGCGGCCTTGACACGAGGAGCTTCAATGTCCACGAACGGTTTCCCGCCGGCACCGAACACGCCCGGCGCGGCTCCCGCGACGAACGGCGGCAACGGCCTCGCCGTCGGCTCGCTGGTGCTCGGCATCGTCGCCGTCGTCTTCGGCTTCCTGTTCTCGATCATCGGGCTGATCGCCGGCATCGTCGGTCTCGTCCTGGGCTTCGTGGCGCGTCGCCGCGGCCTGAGCCGTGGCATGGTGCTCGCGGGCATCGTCCTGAGCGTCATCGGCATCGTCATCGCGATCATCTTCATGATCATCGGCGCGATGGCCGCCGTGTCGTACATGAACAACCAGTAGTCGCACACCGGACGGGAGGCGCGTGGCGGACCCGCCACGCGCCTCCCGTCCGTCTGTCCGGTCTCCGACGTCCGCTGCACCGTCGTCGAGACCGTCCCAGCCCGGTCCGAGTAGCGTCCGCGCCATGACGTACAGCCAGCCGGACCCCGCAGAAGAGACCACCCAGGCAGACGCGCCGGAGCAGCCGGACACCGACCGCCCCGAGGTCGAGGAGGACGGCCGCGAGGACGCGGCCCTCGAGATCGACGCCGACGACGTGCCGACCGGCGACGAGACGCCCGAGCACTGACTCCGAGGGGCTGACCGCCCCGCGCCGACGCTTGCGCGCTGGTTCTTGCGCCCCCATGATCCGGCGTTCCTGACCGACGGCCCACCGGTCGTCCTGGTCGCCCCACGCAGGTCGCACGACATGCCGCTCACGATGTTCGTGAGCGGCATGTCGGTCGACCGGGACACCTGGTCGGCGGCAGGTCGTACGCCTCCGGGCTCGATGCGTCGGCGCCGACGGTGTGGGGCATGTGGGTCGTCGCCACGGGTGGTCCGGCACCGTCCTCGTCCTCGTCCTCGTCCTCGTCCTCGATGGAGGCTGACCGGTGTGCTGCCGTCCCGCGCCGTGTCTGCGACGATGAGTCTCATGAGTGACCTTCACGACGTGGTCCCGGTCGCATCGCCGGACCGCGATGCCGCGACCACGAGGTCGTGCGGAGTACGCGGCGATCCGACCGTGCGGATCGGACGACCGCGACGCCGCCGTGGGGGAGTCCGGCTCGCCGGTGCGCTGCTGCAGACGGTCCTGTCCGGTGGGAGCGGCGCGACCGCCGAGCTCGTCCCGGCGCGCGCTCCGATGTGACCGGGAGCACTCCTGCGCTGCTCGGGATGCGGCCCGGTCGGATCGCGACGAGATCTCGTCGGACTGCTGCTCCGCGACCTGACGACCCGTGCGCGCTGACCGAGTGCCGCGGCGCCCCCCCCGTTCGGGTTTCCCCCCAGCAGACGGAGGGCCTGCCTGGTCCCGCGAACGCCCGCGTTCCCCGAAGCTGGGAACAGCGCAGCACACTCCCGGTTCCCACGAAGAGGTCTCATGTCCCGAACCACTGTTCTCGTCCCGCAACGCACCGTAGTTCCCCGGTTCCGGTTCGTCTCCGGATTGTTCGCAGCATCGACCTGGCGGCAGTTCGCGTTCCATGCCGCGCACCTGCCGATCGCGATCGGGGCGGTGACGTGGTTCGCCCTGGCGGTCGGTATCGGCGTTCCGTCGGCGGTCACGTGGTTCGGTCTGATCGTCACGGCGTTCCTCGTCGGGGGTTCCGCGTGGTTCGCTGCGGTCACCCGGCGGATGTCGGCTGCGCTGCTGGGGCAAGAGGTGGTCGCGCCGACGATGCGTCAGCCTCGCGGAGGCCCGTTGGCATGGGCGACCACGCGACTGACGGACGGCTCGACGTGGAGGGCGTTCGCGTACCTGGTGGTCGGCTTCGTCGTCACGACGGTGTCCTTCGCCATCTCGGTCTCGGTGCTCGTCTCCGCGGTCGGTGCGCTGTCGCACAGCGTCTGGGGCCGCTTCCTCCCGGAGCAGACGGGTTCGGACGGGCTGCAGCACCGCGGTGCGCAGTTCCTCGGGGTGTTCGTCGACACCGTCCCGCTCCAGATCGCGTTCGCCGCGTTCGGCCTGGTCGTGCTCGCCGCGGTCTGGCCCGCCGTCAACCACGGCCTCGGGTCCGTGCAGCGCGCGGTCATCCGTTCGATGCTCGGCGCCGACCTCCGGCAGCGGCGCCTGGCCGAGGTCACTGCGTCCCGTGACGCAGCGGTGATGGACGCGGACACGACGTTGCGCCGCATCGAGCGAGAGCTGCACGACGGCACGCAGGCACGTCTGGTCGGCCTGGCGATGACGCTCGGGGACGCCCGTGACCGGCTCCGGAACCGTCAGGACGCCGACGGGTCCGGAGTGGACGCGCTCGTCGCCCAGGCGCACGCCTCGACGAAGGAAGCGCTCGTCGAGTTGCGTGCGCTGGCCCGGGGGATCCATCCGCCGGTCCTCGACGAGGGGCTCGAGGCAGGGCTTGCGTCGGCGTGCTCCCGCACCCCGTTCCCCGTGACGTTGCGTGTGGAACTGCCCGTCCGACCGTCGCCGGTCGTGGAGGGCATCGTCTACTTCGGAGTGCTCGAGTTGCTCACGAACGTGTCGAAGCACGCTGGCGCCACCGCGGCCACGGTCGACGTGGCATCGGAGGGACCCGAGCTCGTCGTCACCGTCGTCGACGACGGAGTGGGAGGCGCTCACGTCTCGTTGCCGCGGCCGGACGGGCAGGGGACCGGTCTCGTCGGACTGCTCGAACGCCTCCGAGCGGTCGACGGCACGCTCGAGGTCGAGAGTCCGGCCGGCGGCCCCACCACGGTCCAGCTCGCGATGCCCTCCGGCAGGTCCGCATGAGGATCGTGATCGCCGACGACAACACGATCGTCCGCGAGGGACTGGCGTCGTTGTTGCAGGGTCGCGGTCACGAGATCGTCGCGGCGGTCGGTGACGGTGCGGCCGTCCTCCCCGCGCTCACGTCCGAGCTCGTCGACGTCGTCGTGATGGACATCCGGATGCCGCCGACCCACACCGACGAAGGTGTCCGGGCCGCAGTCGCTCTCAAGGCAGCGCGGCCGGAGGTCGGCGTGCTGCTGTTCTCGCAGTACGCCGAGGTCCGGTGGGCGCGGACCCTGCTCGACGTCGCGACCGTCGGCGTAGGCTACCTCCTGAAGGACCGGGTCGCCGAGGTCGCCACCTTCATCGAGTCGTTGCAGCAGGTCGCGGCCGGCAAGGTCGTGCTCGATCCCGAGGTCGCCGCCGCGCTGGTGCAGGCACCGCGGCCGCTCCGGGACCGGCTCGACCGGCTCACCGCGCGCGAGACCGACGTCCTGCGACTCATGGCCGAGGGGCGGTCGAACGCTGCGATCGCGGAGACGTTGTTCCTGTCGGGCGGGACGGTCGAGAAGCACGTGACGGCCGTCTTCGCGAAGCTCGGGCTCGAGGCGACGACCGCGGACCACCGGCGGGTGCTGGCCGTCCTGCGGTTCCTCTCCGCGTAGATCCGCCACCGGGCGTCGAGCTACTCAGCCGGGCCCTGGCACGGTGCGCTCTCCGTGCTGCTCTTCGCGCGCAGGGCGACGACCAGGGTGAGTGGGACGAGAACGCCAGCGCACACGAGCACCGCCGCTTGACCGACGTGGGCGAGGAGCATGCTCGCGAGGGCGAAGCCGGCGTTCTGCGCGGCGAAGGCCCAGGAGAGGTAGCCGGCGCGCTGTTCCGACGGGAGGCCGATGTCGATGCGGTGCGAGCGCAGACCAAGCAGAGCCGCGACGGGAACGCCGCTGAGGAGCAGCCCGAGGACAGCCCACGGGAGCGAAGCGGCCGACGAGACGAGCATGCATCCGACGCACATCGAGGCGGCGCCGACGAGCGCCCACCGATCCTCGCTTGCACCTGGAGGTCGGGAGGCATCCGCCCACCCGCCGAGCACGCTGGTGACCGAGAGCACGAAGAAGACCACCCACGCGACGCTCACGTCGAAGCCGTGGACGGCCACGAGGGTCGGCGCTCCGACCTCCATGGCCCCGAAGTAGAGGCCGATGGATGCGCTGAACACGATCCACGACACACCGTGAGCATCCCACCGGAGTCGTCCCCGGTCCGCGCTCCTGCGGCCTCGCTCCGAGGAGGTGACCGCGAAGCTGTCGTTCGACAGCAGGGAGACGGCGACAGCCGCGGACAGACCCACCACGGCCACCGTCGCGACCGGCGCCGTCGGATGGAGGAGCGATGCGAGCGCCGCCAGCAACGGCGCGAGGAAGACGAGGAGGTCGAGGAAGGTCACGTCCACCGTGGACGCGGCCCGTGCAGCGTCCGCGGGCACGGTCCCGGACATCAACACGCGCACGGCACCCGCATTACCTGCGATCACCGCCCCGGCGTCCGCTGCGAGCAGCGGGGCCACCCAGGAAGGACCCTGGTACGTCCAGCACGCCGTGATCCCGATCCAGAGGACCGCGTGGGCGAGCATCTGCCACCGGAGCACCTGACGCAGCGGCAGCGACCCGACCAGCTGCGCCATGATCGGCGTCGCCGCGACCGTGCCCACCACGTACCACGCCGCCAGCGCCGCACCCGTCGCCAAGGTCCCCGTCACGAGGATGCTCGTCGTGGTCAGGGCCACCGCGGCCATGAGGACAGGTGCGCGCATCAGCGATGCGACGGCGGAGTACCTCCAGAAGGCTGGCGACCGGAGGACCGCGAGGAGCGGGGAGGTGTGCGTCATGCCCCGAATGTAACGGGTTCTACCCGTAGCGTCCGTTACCTGCGATGATGGTCGCATGGAGATGCACCCCATCGATCGCGAGGAACTCCGCCGTGCCGTCGCCCTGGTGGCGACGCGGGAGATCGGGCCGTGGCCGGAGGAGCTGCTGACGATGGCGGATGTCGAACGGATCTTCCCCGGCAGCCGCACGCGGCAGCACACGAGCGACGCTGGCCCGGCGGCTCTCCAGGGGATCCGGGCACTCCGCGACACGCTCGCTGCCGTGCTCCTCGACCCACACGCGCCGGACGCGGCTGCTCGTCTCGACGGCCTCGTGGCCGAGTACGCCATCACCCCCCGCGTCCCCGCCCTCGGTGAACCGGTCACGTACCGCAGCTCGAGGACAGGTGTCGTCGGTCGCGTCGCCGGACGCGTCATCGGCGCGAGCATCGCTGCGTACTCCACGGGCGAGGTCCGGTACCTCCACGAGTGCGGGGCAGACGGCTGCATCACCCCGTTCCTCGACACCTCGCCGCGCCACAACCGCGCCTACTGCTCCGACCGGTGCTCGACGAAGATGCGCGTACGACGTCATCGTCAGGCCTAACCGGCGTCCACTTCGTCCTCTCCGAGGATCGGATGACGGAGCCGGAAGTGCGATCCACGGCTGCGATGCGGTGCATCGACTCGCGCGGCATGGACGCCCGTCATGTCACCAGCTGGAGGCAAGACCACGAGCCGATAATGCATATTATGTCAACTCAGCCGGGCGTCCAGCACGTTCTTCCTCGTCGCTCCGCCCCCACCGCCACCGCCCGGTACCCCAAGGAACACGCGGCGACGGCGCCAGGGCGCGCTCCTCACGGCCGTGCCCGACCCCGAGTGTCGTGACGGCACCGCCGCGTCTCGTACTGACGGTTGCGCTCGACCGGCAGCGAGGTAGCATGTAGCACACCACGTTGCAGCCGGATCTCCCGTCGGCCGCCGCCCGTGAACGGTCCGGGGCGGCGCTGGCACAGTGGCCCTCGTGACCGTGCAACCCGAACGACCCGGAAGGACACCCGTGCCCTCGACTCCCCCCGCCACGACCGTCCCGGCTGGACCTGCGTTCCCCGCGAGGATCGCGAACCGGACGGCCGCTACCGTCGTCACGCTCGTCTTCGTGGTGGTCCTCCCGCTGGTGCTGCTCGGCGTGTCCGCGATCCTGCCCGGTGTCGACGGCAGCCCGCTCGGGTCCGAGGACGCGCTCCTTCGACAGACCGCGGGTGACGCCATCGCTCTGGTGGTCGTCGCAGCGCTCGTCACGCTGCTCGGCGGCTGGCGCAGCGTCGTGTCGGAACGGCGGACGCGTTCCCGGTGGGGTGTCGTCCTCCTCGTCGGCTACGCGCTCGTCGCCGCGGCCACCTTCACGACACCGCTCCGGCCGGACAGCGGTGACTACCTCGGCGCGCTCGCGGTCGCCGTCGTGGCGGTCGCCCTCGTCGAGGAACTCGTGTACCGCGGCACCCTGGTCGCCGGCTTCCGACGAGTCCTGCCGGAGTGGGTGGTCTGGCTCCTGTCGACGGCAACGTTCGCGCTCGCCCACGCCCTCGGGCAGGGCCTCGACGGACTGTTCCAGGTGCAGATGACGTTCGTGCTGGGATCCGCCGCCTACCTCGCACGCCGCGTGACCGGTTCGATCGTCGGGCCCGTCGTGGTGCACGTGCTCTACAACGCCGTCCAGGGGTTCCGCACGCAGACCTCGGACGGTGTCCCGTTCCTGCTCAGCGCCGGGTCGACGCTGTTCCTGCTCGCGGCGGCCGTCGTCGGCCTCATCGTGGCCATTCGGCACCCGCGGGACCACCATCGGGCCTGATCGGCCCGGTGTCCTGATCGGCTCGGTGTCCTGATCGGCCCGGTGTCCTGATCGGCTCGGTGTCCTGATCGGCCCGGTGTCCTAATCGGCCCAGTGTCCAGATCCGCCCAGCCGACGGGCCCGGGACTCACCGGCCCGACCCTGACCTCGAGCCCGCGCACGCTCCGGTTCAGAACACGGCGACCGTCATGCCGGAGCCGGTCGCAGGACGGTCCATCGCCTCGAGCGCTCCCGGCAGGTCGTCGAAGCCGATGGTCGACCCGATCGACTCGGCGGGCCGCAGCCGCCCGGCGACCACGTCGTCGAGCATCGCGGCGTACTCCCCCACGGCGATCCCGTGGCTGCCGAGCAGTTCGAGCTCGTCCGCGATGACCCGGCCCATCGGGATCGCCGGCGCGGCCTCGTCGTCGAGCAGCAGCCCGACCTGCACGTGCCGGCCCCGGGGTCGGAGCGAGTCCACCGCCGCCACCGAGGTCGCCCGGCTGCCGTAGGCGTCGACGGACACGTGTGCGCCGCCGCCGGTGACCTCGCGCACCGTCGCCGTCACGTCCTCACCCATCTGCAGGGTGGTCGCGCCGAGGGCCGCTGCGCGTTCGAGCGCTGCCGGCGAGACGTCGACGGCGACCACACGTGCGCCCGCTGCCACGGCGACCAGGACGGTGGACAGACCGACACCGCCGCAGCCGAAGACCGCGACCCACTCCCCCGCAGCGACACGTCCGCGAGCGTGCAGCGCGTGGTAGGCGGTGCCGAACCGGCAGCCGAGCCCCGCCGCCTCGGCGAAGCCGACCTCGTCGGGCAGCGCCACGAGGTTCACGTCGGCGTGCGGCACGACGACGGAGTCGGCGTACGACCCGGGCAGCGTGAAGCCGGGTTGCTGCTGTCGGGTGCAGACCTGCGTGGCCCCGTCGCGGCACTGCTCGCACGTGCCGCAGGCGAAGACGAACGGCGCGGTCACCCGGTCGCCGACCGCGAACCCGGAGACGTCCGACCCGACGGCCGCGACGATGCCGGAGAACTCGTGACCCGGGACGTGCGGCAGCGCGACAGAGTCGTCGTGCCCCTTCCACGCGTGCCAGTCGCTCCTGCAGACGCCCGTCGCACGGACGGCCACGACGACGCCGTCCGCGGGTGCCTCCGGCGCCGGGAGCTCGACGATCACGGGCATCGATCCGAAGCGGTCGTACTGTACTGCGCGCATCCCGTCATCCTGGCAGAGCCACCGACGGCCGGTGGTCCGCCGACGACACGCACCGATCTGTCACACGAGTCGCTCCCCCGACACCTCATGATCGGAGGCAACAGTGAACACACCGAGGGGGCCGGGCACCATCCCGGAGACGACCAGCACGACGACCAGCACGACGACCACCGGCACCACGACCGACGGGGCCCTGGTCGCGGCGATCGCCACCGGCGACGCCGACGCGTACACGACGCTGCTCGACCGACACACGCGGTCGGTGTTCCGCTACGCCTGGGGACTCGCCGATCAGCGGTCCGACGTCGACGACATCGTGCAGGAGACCTTCGTCGTCGCATGGCGCCGACGCAGGGACCTGCGCATCGTCGGGAGCTCGGCGCTGCCGTGGCTGCTGACGACCGCGCGGTTCGTCGCGATGAACACGAACCGGCAGCGTCGCGCGCACCGCGTCGACGAGCTCGACGAGCACAGCGGCGCCGACGAGGCCTGGTACCGCCAGGTGTCGCACGACGAGGCCGTGCAGCAGCTGCGGTGGGTCCGCGCGGAAATCGCCGCGCTCGACTCGCCGGACCGCGAACTCTGCGCGCTCTGCCTGCTGCAGGACCGGTCCTACGACGAGGCCGCCGCGATGCTCGGCCTCTCCCCCGCCAACGCGCGCAAGCGCATCCAACGATCCCGCGCCCGACTCCGTTCGAGCCGTGCGGCGCAGGGGATGGAGCAGACGTCATGATCACCGTTCCGCCGCCCGAGGGTCCGGCCCTCGACGATGCCGTCGCACCGATCCGCCGCGAGGTGCTCGCCCGGACCGTCGGTCACCGCCGCACCAGGTCCCGGTGGACCCTGGGCGTGGTCGGCAGTGTCGCCGCGGTGACCGCGCTCGCGACCGTCCTGGTCGCGGGCGACCTGACGGGCACGACCGAGCACGTGCCCGTCGTCGGCTCGGCGCCGCAGGCCGCCACCGCCGCGGAGGTGTTCCGTCGTGCCGCCGACGCCACGGTGCACACGAGCGACCCGGTCGTCGGCCCGGGCCAGTACCTCGAGGTCGACGTGCAGGAGCAGAGCCAGGCGTTCCTCGGTCCTGACTCCTCGGCCCTCGTGCCGTACTCGCTGACCGTCTACCGCCCGGCGGACTCGTCCGCCGAGTGGACCCTGGTCCGCACCTCGGGGGAACCGGTCGCGTACTTCCCGACGGACCGCGCGGCCGAGGTCGAGGCGGCGTGGGATGCCGACCCCGCCGGGTACCCGACCGGCACGGTCCGTGCGCTCGACGGCGCCTTCTCCGGACACCCCTGGGTTCCCGATGACCTCGCCGACATGCCCCGCGACCCGGACGCCCTCCTCGCGTGGGTCTCCGCGCACGCCTCCGGCTCGAACAGCCACGAGGAGGCGATGACGGTGCTCATCACCGATCGGCTCGCGACCGGGATGGTGCCGGCGGACCTCCGCAGCGCCATGTACCAGGTGCTCGCGAGGATCCCCGGGGCGACGATCACGCACCACGCCGTCACGCTCGACGGCCGCACGGGCGTCGGCATCGGGCGCACCGAGGCCGGACGCGGCGACGAGTACACCGAGGTCGTCGTCGACCCGACCACGGGCGACTTCATCGGGATGCGCTCCGTCGCCGGCAGGGCCACCCGCACCCTGCCCGCGGGGACGGTGCTGGACTCGAAGTCGGTGATGACCTCGGTGGTCGACGCCGCGCCCTGAGGGGGCCGCGGGACGGACGGGAGGCGCGTGGCGGGGCCGCCACGCGCCTCCCGTCCGTCCGCTGGTCGGCTCAGTACTCGATGCGCCCGGTGCGGTCGTGGAACTCCCCCGTCGGCCCGTCCGGACCGACCAGGGCGAGCGCGACCGTCGCGTCCGTGCCCTCGGTCACGGTCTGGTGCCCACCGTGGCCGTTGAAGTCGGTCGCCGTGTAGCCGGGATCGCTCGCGTTCACGCGGAAGCCGGGCAGGTTCTTCGCGTACTGCACCGTCGCCGCGATGAGCGCCGCCTTCGACGCCGCGTAGGGCACCGCGGCGACCGGGTACTCGTCGTGCCCCGGCGTGGTGAGCCAGCGCGCGAAGCCGACGCCGGACGCGACGTTGACGATGACGGGGTTCGACGACCGCCGCAGCAGCGGGAGGGCCGCCTGCGTCACCCGGACGACCCCGACCACGTTCGTGTCGAGCACCGCGGTGATCGCGTCGGCGTCCAGATCGTCGACACCGAAGGACGTCCCGAGGACGCCGGCGTTGTTCACGAGGACGTCGAGCTCCGGCAACGACGAGAGCGCGGCGTCGACGCTCGCCTGGTCGGTGACGTCGAGCTGCACGGGGTGTGCGCCGAGCGCTCGGACGGCGTCACCGGAGGCGGTGTCGCGCATGCCGGCGTACACGGTGTGGCCGGCCTCGAGGAGTCGGCGTGCGGTCTCGAGCCCGAGGGAGCGGTTCGCTCCGGTGATGAGTGTCGTGGTCATGCCCTCCACGATGCCCCCGCCGTTCCCGTCCTCCCAGGCACCGCTCGACGGTGGGACCGGCAGTACCACGACCGTTCGCCCGACGGAGGCGATGATGGACGCATGAGCGAGTTCGCGGAGGTGTTGCGCGCCTGGCGGGACCGGGTGCGTCCGGCCGAGGTCGGGTTGCCCGCGGGGCCGGGGCGGCGCACCGCCGGGCTCCGGCGCGAGGAACTCGCCGCGCTCGCCGGGGTCAGCGTCGACTACGTCGTCCGGCTCGAACAGGGTCGCGCGACGAACCCGTCACCGCAGCTGCTCGGCGCCCTCGCGACCGCGCTCCGCCTGACCGAGGCGGAGCGGGACCACCTGTACCGGGTCGCGGGTGCTCCGGTGCCGTCGCGGGCCGAGGTTCCGCGGCACGTCCCGCCGGGCGTGCACCGCATGGTCGACCGGCTCGGTGACGTCCCGTTGGCGGTCTTCACCGCGGCGCACGACATCCTGCTCTGGAACGACCTGTGGGCGGCCGTGTCCGGCGATCCGAGCACCTGGACCGGGGTCGAGGGGAACCTGGTGTGGCGGCACTTCACGCAGGGGCACGACGGCGTCGAGTGGGACGACACGCACCAGGAGGACTTCTCGAGCGACCTGGTCGCCGACCTCCGCTCCGCTGTGGGCCGCTACCCGGCGGACCGGCGGCTCGCAGAGCTCGTCACCCGGCTCCGCCGCGGATCCCCGGAGTTCGAGCGGCGCTGGCACGGCGCGCGCATCGCCGAGCACCGGACGAGCCGCAAGGTCGTGCACACGCCCGTCGGTCCGGTCGAGGTCGACTGCGACGTGCTCAGCGTGCCGGGCAGCGACCTGCGGATCGTCGTCTACACCGCGGTCCCCGGCAGCGAGGACGCCGCGAAGCTGGACCTGCTCCGGGTCACCGGACTGCAGGAGTTCGCGACGTCCTGACCCGGCGGTTCCCGCCGCGCCCGCCCTGTGGAGGGCGCAGCGGTCGTCGTCACTCGCCGAAGCCGGAGCGGACGAGCGCGACGAGGGTGTCCACGGCGTCCCGCGCGTCGGGCCCGTCGGCCTCGATCGTCACGGTGGCACCCTTCGGCAGGGCGAGCGCCATGATCGCGAGCAGGCTCTTCGCGTCGACGCCGTTCACGCGGACGCGCGACTCGTGCTTCGCGGCGGCCTTCACGAACTCGGCCGCCGGACGGGCGTGCAGCCCGCTCTCGTTGACCAGCTCGACGGTCTCGGTGACCGCCCCGTCGGCGGAGCCCGCGTCGTCGACGGAGGACGCGCCTCCCGGCTGGTCACCGGTCGGGTCGGAGGCTCCCCCGGCGTCGTCCGCGGACCCTGCGGCCGACGCGGCGGCGGCCAGGACGGCACCGACGTCACCACCGGTCTGCGCGGCGACCGCCGCCGCGACCGTGCCCTCGACGAGCGGGGCCTGCGAGACGTGCACGCGCTCGCGGTCGGCGTCGTCGAGGAAGTCCAGCGCGGTGTCGGTGGTCAGGTAGGCGGACCCGAGGTCGCACAGCACGACGACGGCGTCGGCCGCCGAGAGCTCGTGGATGCCGTCGTTGATCGCCTCGAACGAGGTCCCGATGCCGCCGTCGTCCGTGCCGCCCGCGGCGACGAGCGGGACGTCGGCGGCCATCTGGCGGGCCAGCTCGACGGTGCCGGTCGCGATCGCCGCACTGTGCGAGACGACCAGGATGCCGACGGTCACGCGGCGTCCACCGCGGCGCGCAGGATGTACGCCGTCGACTGGGCGCCCGGGTCGCGGTGCCCGACCGCACGGTCGCCGAGGTAGCTCGCGCGGCCCTTGCGGGCGACGAGGGAGTCGGTGGACTCGGCACCGGTCACGGCGGCGTCGGCGGCGGCCTCGAGCACGCGCTGCGGACCCTCACCCGCCGCGGCTGTGGTGCCGGCGGCGTCGACGGCGGCCGACCAGGCGTCGACCATGGTCTTGTCGCCGACCTCGGCCTTGCCCCGCGAGACGACGCCGTCGCGGGCTGCGGTGAGCACGGCGACCAGGGTGTCCGCGTCGAGCTCGGTCGCGTCGCCGGCGGCCTGCGCGGCCTTCAGGTACGCGGTGCCGAACAGCGGGCCCGCCGCGCCGCCGACCGTCGAGATGAGCTTCGTCGCGACCGTCTTGAAGACCGCGCCGGGGGTGTCGAAGGACCCGGCGTCGACGGCCTCGAGCACGGCGCGGAAGCCACGGTCGAGGTTCTCGCCGTGGTCTCCGTCGCCGATCTCACGGTCGAGCGTGACGAGTTCGGCGCGGTGGTCGTCGATCGTCGCGGCGGTGCGGCGCACCCAGTCGATGGCCCATGCGGTGTCGAGCGCCAATTCGTGTTCCTTCCTGGATGGTGGACGGTGGTCAGCGACCCCAGCGCAGCGCCGGGGTCTCCACCGGGGCGTCCCAGAGGGCGGTGAGCTCCTCGTCGAGCACCGTGACGGTGATCGAGAAGCCCGGCATCTCGAGGGACGTGACGTAGTCGCCGACCACGCTACGCGCGACGTGGTGGCCGCGGTCCGTGAGCACCTCGGCGGCGCGGCGGTAGACGATGTAGAGCTCGGAGAGCGGGGTGCCGCCCATGCCGTTGACGAGGAGCAGCAGCTGCGAGCCCGCCGGCGCGTCGAGGTCGGCGAGCACCGGTTCGAGCACGCGGTCGACGAGCTGGTCGGCCGGGGCCATGGCGATGCGCTCACGGCCCGGCTCGCCGTGGATGCCGATGCCGAGCTCGACCTCGTCGTCCGCGAGCGTGAAGGACGGCTCCCCTGCGTGCGGGACCGTCCCGGAGCCGAGGGCCAGGCCCATCGACCGGGTCACCTCGTTGACCCGTCGGGCGACCGCGGCAACGGCGTCGAGGTCGTCACCACGCTCGGCAGCGGCACCGGCGCACTTCTCGACGACGACCGTACCGGCCACGCCGCGGCGCCCGGCCGTGTACAGCGAGTCCTGCACGGCGACGTCGTCGTCGACCACGACGGACGCGACGCGGATGTCCTCCATCTCGGCGAGCTCGGCGGCGGTCTCGAAGTTGAGCACGTCGCCGGTGTAGTTCTTCACGATGTGGAGCACGCCCGCTCCCCCGTCGACCGCCTTCGTCGCGGCGAGGATCGGGTCGGGGGTCGGGCTCGTGAAGACGGGACCGGGGACGGCCGCGTCGAGCATCCCGTGACCGACGAAGCCGGCGTGCAGCGGTTCGTGCCCGCTGCCCCCACCGCTCACGATCCCGACCTTCCCGCGCACGGGGGCGTCGGCGCGGTGCAGGTGGATCGGGTCCTCGACCAGCACGACGTGCCCCTCGTGCGCTCGGGCGAACCCCCGGACGGTCTCCGTCACGACGTCGTGCGGATCGTTGATGAGCTTCTTCATGACGGACCTCCACGGGTGCGGGGGCCGACCGCCGGCGGAGCCACACCGCCGTCGTCGACCGGAGTGCGTTCACCCTACAGCGGCCGCCCGTTCGCCTCCGGTGCACGTTCGTGCATGAGGGTGCTGTCGTGGCCTGGTCCTCGGATGCCCCTCCGCACACCAGGCGTGCACGTTCGTGCAGTTTCGCGAACTCGGCTCGTTCCGCGATCGCGTCGCGGTGACCGGCCTCACTATGCTCGGCCCCAATCACTCGACGGGGAGTGCCGGACGCAGCAGCCACCGGACCCCCACCACTCGCACTGGAGGTCACCGATGGACGGCATCGGCGTCAATTTCATGTCAGAGCTCGTCGGTACGGCGTTGCTCATCATCCTCGGTGGCGGAGTCGTCGCCGCCGTCTCGCTGACGAAGTCCAAGGGCTTCGGCGCCGGCTTCCTCATGGTCACGATCGGCTGGGGCTTCGCGGTCTTCGCCGGTGTGCTCGTGTCCTACAAGTCGGGCGGCCAGCTCAACCCCGCCGTCAGCCTCGCGCAGATGCTGCTCGGCAACATCAGCATCGGCACCATGCTCATCTACTGGGTCGCACAGCTGCTCGGCGCCTTCATCGGCGCGGTGATCGTCTGGCTCGCCTACAAGCAGCACTTCGACGAGGAGCCCGACGCCGCCGCCAAGCTCGGCGTGTTCTCGACCGGACCGGCGATCCGCAGCTACGGCTGGAACCTCGTCACCGAGGTCATCGGCACGTTCGTGCTGGTCTTCGTCATCCTCGGCATCACCAACGGCAAGGCCCCGGCCGAGCTCGGCGCCGTCCCCGTCGCCTTCCTCGTGATCGCGATCGGTGTCTCGCTCGGTGGCCCCACCGGCTACGCCATCAACCCCGCCCGTGACCTCGGCCCCCGCATCGCCCACGCGATCCTGCCGATCAAGGGCAAGGGCTCGAGCGACTGGTCCTACGCCTGGGTCCCGGTCGTCGGCCCGCTCATCGGTGCCGCCCTCGCCGCCGGCGCCTCGACCTTCCTGCTCCCCGTCGTCTCCTGACGGCTGCAGACCGAACCCCCAGCACACACCGAACACACCCGTAAGGAGCACCAATGGCCGACTACATCGTCGCCATCGACCAGGGCACGACCTCGACGCGTGCCATCGTCTTCGACCACTCCGGTTCGATCATCTCGGTCGGGCAGAAGGAGCACGAGCAGATCTTCCCGCGCGCCGGGTGGGTCGAGCACGACCCCGCGGAGATCTGGGACAACACCCGTGAGGTCATCGGCCAGGCCCTGTCCCGCGCCGACATCACCCGCCACGACGTCGCGGCGGTCGGCATCACGAACCAGCGCGAGACCGCGGTGGTCTGGGACAAGAACACCGGCAAGGCCGTCTACAACGCCATCGTGTGGCAGGACACCCGCACCCAGGCGATCGTCGACAAGCTCGCCGACGGCGACACCGACCGCTACAAGGCGATCGTCGGCCTGCCGCTCGCCACCTACTTCGCCGGCACCAAGATCGCCTGGATCCTCGAGAACGTCGAGGGCGCACGCGAGAAGGCCGAGGCGGGCGACCTGCTCTTCGGCACCACCGACACCTGGGTCCTCTGGAACCTGACCGGTGGCACGGACGGCGGTGTGCACAAGACCGACGTCACGAACGCGTCCCGCACGCTGTTCATGGACCTCGAGACGCTGCAGTGGCGCGACGACATCCTGGCCGACTTCGGGGTGCCGAAGTCGATGCTCCCGGAGATCGTCAGCTCCTCCGAGGTCTACGGCCACGTCGAGTCGTCCAGCCTGCTCCGCGAGGTCCCGATCGCCGGCATCCTCGGCGACCAGCAGGCCGCGACGTTCGGCCAGGCGGCGTTCGACCAAGGCGAGTCGAAGAACACCTACGGCACCGGCAACTTCCTCATCTTCAACACGGGCACCGAGATCGTCCGGTCGGAGAACGGGCTGCTCACCACCGTCGGGTACAAGCTCGGCGACCAGGAGACGCACTACGCGCTCGAGGGCTCCATCGCCGTCACCGGTTCGCTCATCCAGTGGCTCCGCGACAACCTCGGCATCATCGGCAGCGCCCCGGAGGTCGAGGCGCTCGCCAAGACCGTCGAGGACAACGGTGGCGTGTACTTCGTGCCGGCGTTCTCGGGCCTGTTCGCGCCGTACTGGCGTCCCGACGCCCGCGGCGCGCTGGTCGGCCTGACCCGCTACGTCAACAAGGGGCACATCGCCCGTGCCGCCCTCGAGGCGACGGCGCTGCAGACCCGCGAGGTCCTCGACGCCGTCAACGCGGACTCCGGTGTGGACCTGACCGAGCTCAAGGTCGACGGCGGCATGACCGCCAACGACGCGCTCATGCAGTTCCAGGCGGACATCCTCAACGTGCCGGTCGTCCGTCCCGTCGTCGCGGAGACCACCGCCCTCGGTGCCGCGTACGCCGCCGGTCTGGCCGTCGGGTTCTGGGCGAACCTCGACGAGCTCCGCGCCAACTGGCAGGAGGACCAGCGCTGGGAGCCGTCGCTCGACGACGCCGAGCGCGACCGTCAGCTCCGCCTCTGGAAGAAGGCCGTCACGAAGACCTTCGACTGGGTCGACGAGGACGTGCGCTGACGCGCAGCTGAGGTGACCGCCTGGAGGCGCGGTGCCGGTCCGACGGGCCGGCACCGCGCCTCCAGGCCGTTGCGGTGGCACGCGCGGTGCGGGCCGGGCGCACCGGTCCGGCCGCGAAACGCAACGTCGGCGGATCCGCGCAACGCCACAGCGCTGCGAGCATCCGCCGACGTCGCGACTTGCGGGGTCGCTCAGGCCGCGGGGGCGGCGCCGACCCAGTCGGCGAGCTTCTGCGCGGCGGCGCCGGAGTCGACCGCCTCGGCGGCGACGGCGAGCTGCTCACGGAACCGCTGCAGGATCGGCCGGTCCGCCTGCTCGGGATCCTCGGCCAGACGGAAGGACACCAGCCCGGCGGCGGCGTTGAGCAGCACGATGTCACGGACCGGGCCGGTCTCCCCCGCGAGCACGCGGTGCACCACGGCGGCGTTGTGCTCGGGGTCACCGCCGAGCAGGTCCTCCGTGCGCGCCCGGGCGATCCCGAGGTCCCGCGGGTCGAGGTCGTGCTCGATGACCCGGCCGCCGGTGACCTCCCAGATGTGGGAGTGCCCGGTGGTCGTCAGCTCGTCGAGGCCGTCGTCGCCGCGGAACACGAGCGCGGTCGCCCCACGGGTCTGGAACACGCCCGTGATGATCGGCACGAGCTCGAGCTGCGCCACGCCCACCGCGTTCGCCTCGCACCGGGCCGGGTTCACCAGCGGCCCGAGGAAGTTGAAGACGGTGGGCACGCCGATCTCGCGCCGGACCGGGGCCGCATGAGCGAAGCCGGGGTGGAACGCGCTCGCGAACGCGAAGGTCAGCCCGACACGCCGGAAGGTGTCCGCGACACGCGCGGCGTCCATCGTCAGGTCGAGGCCGAGGGCGGCCAGCACGTCGCTCGAGCCCGACTTCGACGAACTCGCGCGGTTGCCGTGCTTGACGACCGGCACGCCCGCGGCGGCGATGACGATCGCGGCCATCGTCGAGACGTTCACGGTGCCCACGACGTCGCCGCCGGTCCCGACGATGTCGAGTGCCATCGGGTCGACGTCCAACGGGACGGCGGCGTCGAGGATCGCGTCGCGGAAGCCGACGACCTCGTCGACGGTCTCGCCCTTCGCCCGGAGCGCGACCGCGAAGGCCGCGATCTGTGCGGCGGTCGCGCGCCCCTGGACGATCTCCTCCATGGCCCACGTGGACTGCCTGATCGAGAGGTCCTCGCGCGCCATGAGCGCGCTGATGACTGCAGGCCAGGAGAGTGTGAGGGACATGGCTCGATGGTACTGAGTTCGAACGACCCGCCAGTGTCCTGCGAAAACACTGTCAGTGGTTTCGGCCATAATGGAGGACGTGACTAGCACCCCTCTCTCCAGATCCGCCAGCGGTCCGGTCCTGAACAGGCCGAACGCCGTTGCCGTGGGGACGATCGTGTGGCTGGGCAGCGAGGTCATGTTCTTCGCCGGCCTGTTCGCGATCTACTTCACGCTGCGCAGCACCTCGCCCGAGCTCTGGGCGACCGAGACCGCCAAGCTCGAGGTGCCGTTCGCCTCGGTGAACACGATCATCCTGGTGCTGTCGAGCTTCGCCTGCCAGTTCGCGGTGTTCGCCGCGGAGCGCTTCCAGGTGCACCGCACGAGCTGGAACCCCAAGGACTGGGGCATGACGGAGTGGTTCTTCGTCACGTACTGCATGGGTGCGATCTTCGTCTGCGGCCAGATCTTCGAGTACGCGAACCTCTGGCACGAGGGCGTCACGCTCTCGTCGAGCGCCTACGGCTCCGCGTTCTACATGACCACCGGCTTCCACGGCCTGCACGTCACGGGTGGTCTCATCGCCTTCCTCCTGACCCTCGGTCGCGGCTTCGCCGCCAAGAACTTCGGGCACAAGGAGGCGACCACCGCGATCGTCGTGTCGTACTACTGGCACTTCGTCGACGTGGTCTGGATCGGCCTCTTCGCTGTCATCTACCTTCTCAAGTAGGAACTGGACACCCCCCACCGCATGTTCACCAGAAGCAAGTCCAAGAAGGGCCGCCGTTCCCCGATGGCGACCGTGTCGCTCATCGTCGTCGGTCTCATGACCACCGGCGGTGCGTACGCGCTGTTCAGCTCGACGGCGAACGCCGACGACAGCACCACCTCCGCGGTGTCCAGCCAGTCCAAGGTCAACGAGGGCGAGAAGCTCTTCGCCTCGAACTGCGCGACCTGCCACGGCCTCGACGCCCAGGGCACCAGCGAGGGTCCGTCCCTCATCGGTGTCGGCGCCGCGTCGGTCGACTTCCAGGTCGGCACCGGCCGCATGCCGATGGCCGCGCAGGGCCCCCAGGCCGAGGAGAAGCCCGCCCAGTTCACGGACGAGCAGATCGATGCCATGGGTGCCTACGTCGCCTCGCTCGGCCCCGGCCCGTCGGTCCCCTCCTCGTCGCTGACGGACGGCAAGGGCGACGCAGCCGAAGGCGCCGAGCTCTTCCGCATCAACTGCGCCATGTGCCACAACGTGGCGGGCGCCGGCGGCGCACTCACCGAGGGCAAGTACGCCCCGAACCTGCAGTCGGTCTCCGGCAAGCACATCTACGAGGCCATGGTCACGGGCCCGCAGAACATGCCGGTCTTCAACGACCTCAACCTGACGCCGGAGCAGAAGGCCGACATCATCACGTACCTGAAGTACGTGCAGGACAACAAGTCGCCCGGCGGGTTCGCCCTCGGCTCCCTCGGCCCGGTGGCAGAGGGTCTGTTCATCTGGATCTTCGGACTCGGCGCGGTCGTCGCGATGACCGTCTGGCTGACCGCGAAGTCCAACTGATCGTCCGTGTCGAACGACACTGAAGGGAACACCATGGCAGAGCACGACGACGAGGCACTGAACTCGTCCTCGGCTGTCGAGAAGCACGGCGCGACCAGCACGTCGGCCGGGATCGCGGTCGTCCCCGCGGACCCGTTCGAGAACCCGGGTGAGCCGCCGCACCGCGCGCGCCGCACCGACGTCGACCCGAAGAAGCAGCGCCTGGCCGAGCGTCAGGTCGCCACGTTCTTCTACCTTTCCATCGTGGGCAGCGTCCTGGCGATCGCGGCGTACATCGCCTTCCCGATCGACCCCGAGGACTTCGGCACCGTCCGGTCCGGCAACCTCTGGCTCGGTCTGGCGATCGCCCTGGCGCTGCTCGCGCTGGGCCTCGGCGCCGTCTACTGGTCCAAGTCGCTCGTCGTGGACCGCGAGATCACGGAGATGCGCCACAGCACCCGTGGCACCGACGCGACCCGCGCGAAGGCCGTCGAGGCCTTCCAGCTCGCCGACAAGGAGTCCGGCTTCAGCCGTCGCAAGCTGATCCGCAACTCGATGATCGGCGCCCTGGTGGCGTTCCCGCTGCCGGGTGTCGTCCTCGTCCGTGACTTCGCCCCGGCGGAGGACCCGAACGAGCTCCTGCGCCACACCTTCTGGAAGTCCGGCATGCGCCTGACGAAGGACCCGACGGGTCTGCCGATCAAGGCGTCCGACGTCACGATCGGTTCGGTCTTCCACGTCATCCCGGACGGCATGCTCGACTCCGAGCACATGCTCGAGGAGAAGGCGAAGGCCTCGGTCCTCCTCATGCGTCTCGACCCGAAGGACCTCAACCCCTCGAAGGGGCACGAGGACTGGGGCTACGACGGCATCGTCGCCTACTCCAAGATCTGCACCCACGTCGGGTGCCCGGTCGCGCTCTACGAGCAGCAGACGCACCACCTGCTGTGCCCGTGCCACCAGTCGACGTTCGACGTCTCGAACAACTGCGAAGTCATCTTCGGCCCGGCTGCACGTCCCCTCCCCCAACTTCCGATCGCGATCGACGACGACGGCTACCTGGTTGCCCAGAGCGACTTCCACGAGCCGGTCGGACCGTCCTTCTGGGAGCGTGAACGCTGATGACCAGCACCACCACCACGAGCGCGCCGTCCACGGCCACACGGCCCGAGCCGACGCGCGGGTCCCGACTCATCGGGGCCACCGCCAACTACATCGACGAGCGGACGAGCATCTCGGGTCTGGTGAAGGAGGTCGGGCGCAAGATCTTCCCCGACCACTGGAGCTTCATGCTCGGCGAGGTCGCGCTGTACAGCTTCGTCGTCGTCCTGTTGTCGGGGACGTTCCTGACGTTCTTCTTCCAGGCGTCGATGACCGAGGTCGTCTACAACGGCTCGTACGTCCCGCTGAAGGGCGTCGAGATGTCGACCGCCCTGCAGTCCACCCTGAACATCTCGTTCGACATCCGCGGTGGCCTGTTCGTCCGGCAGATCCACCACTGGGCAGCCCTGCTGTTCGTCGCCTCGGTGATGCTGCACATGGCCCGCGTGTTCTTCACCGGCGCCTTCCGCAAGCCGCGTGAGCTCAACTGGGTCTTCGGCTTCGTGCTGTGGGTCCTGGCGATGGCCGAGGGCTTCACCGGCTACTCGCTCCCCGACGACCTGCTCTCGGGCAACGGTCTCCGCATCATCGTCGGCATGATCGAGGGTGTCCCGGTGATCGGCGTGTGGATCGCCTACCTGCTGTTCGGTGGCGAGTTCCCGGGTACCGACATCGTCGGCCGCCTCTACACGCTCCACATCCTGCTGCTGCCGGCGATCCTCGTGGCGGTGCTCGGCGTGCACCTCGTGCTCGTCGTCATCAACAAGCACACGCAGTTCGCGGGCCCCGGCAAGACCAACGAGAACGTCGTGGGCGTCCCGATCCTCCCGGCGTTCGCCGCGAAGGCCGGCGGCTTCTTCTTCATCGTCGCGGGCATCCTCGCCCTCATCGCGTCGCTGTTCACGATCAACCCGATCTGGAACTACGGCCCGTACGACCCGTCCCCCGTGTCCGCCGGCACCCAGCCCGACTGGTACATCGGCTTCGCGGACGGTGCGCTCCGTCTGGTGCCGCCGCACTGGGAGGTCGTGTGGTTCGGCTACACGGTGTCGTTCAACATCCTCGTCCCGATCGCCGTCCTCATGGCGCTCATCATCGCGATGTTCGCCTACCCGTTCCTCGAGGCGTGGGTCACAGGCGACAAGCGTGAGCACCACCTGGCCGACCGTCCGCGCAACGCCCCGACCCGCACCGCGTTCGGTGCTGCGGGCATCACGCTCTACGCGTCGCTCTGGGCCGCCGCCTCGTCCGACATCATCGCCACGCACTTCATGGTGTCGATCGAGCACGTGATCCACGTCATCCAGGCCACGACGGTCCTCGGCCCGTTCGTCGCCTTCTGGATCACGAAGCGCGTCTGCCTCGCGCTGCAGAAGAAGGACCGCGAGATCGTGCTGCACGGTTACGAGTCGGGCCGCATCGTCCGACTGCCGCACGGCGAGTACATCGAGGTCCACGAGCAGCTCGACGAGTACGAGCGCTGGAAGCTCCTGCAGTTCAACGAGTACAAGCCGCTCATGGTCCGTCCGGACGCCAAGGGTCGGATCACCGGGGTGCAGAAGGTCCGTGCGAACCTGTCGCGCTTCTTCTTCGAGGACCGCATCGCGCCGGTCACGAAGGCGGAGCTCGAGGCAGCGCACGCCGCGCACCACGGTCCGGAGCTGGAGGGCGACCACCAGGCCCAGGCCCCCGCGCTCGGCGCCGCCAACCACTAGGTCCCGCAGCGGGAACGACGGAGCCCCTCGACCACCACGTGGTCGGGGGGCTCCGTCGTTCGCTGTGGACCGACGTGGATCCGCCACTCCCGGTTCACCGTGCATTCAGAGTGGCGTGCTGGACTCGTCCTCGACGGTGTGGCAACGTGTTGCACCACGCATCCGCCAACGGAACGAGAGACCGATGGACAGCCGGACGGCCGAACACCCCAGGCCGAACCACTTCCTCCTCCACCTCAGCGACACCCACCTCGTGGCGGGTGACGGCGCGCTCTACGGTGACGTCGACCCCGCAGCACGTCTCTCGGCGATCGTCGCCGACATCGAGGCCTCCGGCACTCGCCCGGAGGCCATCGTCGTCACGGGCGACGTTGCCGACAAGGGCGAGCCGGGCGCGTACGCCAGGATCCGCGACATCGTCGAGCCCGCGGCCCGCCGCATCGGCGCGCAGGTCATCTGGGCGATGGGGAACCACGACGAGCGCGGTGCGTTCCGCCAGGAGCTCTTCGGACTCCAGCCGACCGATCGCCCCGTCGACTTCGTGTACGACGTCAACGGCCTCCGCGTCATCACCCTGGACACGAGCGTGCCCGGAGCGCACCACGGCGAGGTCTCCCCTGCGCAGCTCGACTGGCTGGCTGAAGTCCTCTCCGAGGCTGCACCGCACGGCACGATCCTCGCCATGCACCACCCGCCGGTCCCGAGCGTGCAGGACCTCGCGGTCCTCGTCGAGCTCCGCGACCAGGCCGCCCTCGCCGAGGTCATCGAGGGGTCGGACGTCATCTCGATCATCGCCGGGCACCTGCACTACTCCACGAGCGCCGTGTTCGCCGGGGTGCCCGTGTCGGTCGCGAGTGCGACGTGCTACACGCAGGACCTCACCGAGTACCAGGGCGGTACCCGCGGGCAGGACGGCGCGCAGTCGTTCAACCTCGTGCACGTCTACGGCAACAACGTCGTGCACTCGGTGGTGCCGATCGGGCACTACTCGACGGTCGGCGAGCCCGTGTCGTCGGAGCAGACCGAGGCACGGCTCGCCGCTGCAGGGGTCACGATCGCGTCCGCGGTCGAGCCGGCGCCGGTCACCGCGAGCATCCCGGTGTTCACCCTCGACACGGTGCCCACCTCCCCCATCCGCCGCTGAGGGCCGGCCGACCGCGTGCACGGCTGCACGCGGTCGAACGAGCACGACATGTCGTCGAACGATCGGCGTCCGGGTGGGATCCGTCGCTCGTCGCCGTCGAGCGGGACAGATCGTGCCCGCTCAGTGCCGCGGACCGGTCGCGCCCGGACGCCACGAGGCCCGAACGGCCCGCCGCAGCCCTACTGCGCGTCCTGCTCCCACGGCGCCGGGAACGGGAAGTACTTCTCGAGGAAGTCCGTCACCCGACGGGTGCGCTCCTCGTCCGAGACCTCCGGGAAGCTCCCGTCGTTCAGGCAGAAGAAGTCGACGTTCCGCTTCTTGAGCAGGTCCTCCAGCGCCTTCAACCCGGACTGCATCGTCGTGTCGATGTACCGGACCGGAGCGTTCTCCTGCACGATCGCGCGGCCGGTGAGCAGGGCGTAGTAGTGGTACAGCGAGTTCGTCACCGAGATGTTGTCCGCCGCACGGAACCGTGAGGCGGCGGTCGCGCGGAACTCCGCCGCGAACTCGTGCTCCATCTCGGTCAGGATCGAGGCGCGGAGCGGCGTGGGCGCGTGCTCGAGGTGCCGCGTGGTCACCGCGCCGAACCGCTGCTGCAGCAGCTGACGGTTCACGCGCGCGGAGTTCTCGAACCCGCTGCGGGCCGGGTTGTTCGACCCGAGCCCGATGCGGGTCGTCGCGAGGATGAACTTCGACACCGAGCCCGGGCTGAAGAACACCGACGGCTCGACCATCCGCCCGAAGAACATGTCGTCGTTCGAGTAGATGAAGTGCTCGCTGATGCCCGGGATGTGGTGCAGCTGCGACTCGACGGCCTGCGAGTTGTGGGTCGGGAGCACCGAGGGGTCCGCGAAGAACTCCTCGCTCCGGACGATCCGCACCTTGGGGTGGTCCGCGAGCCAGGCGGGTGCCGGCGAGTCGGTGGCGATGTAGATCTGCCGGATCCACGGCGCGAAGGTGTGCACCGAGCGCAGGGCGTACTTCAGCTCGTCGATCTGCCGGAACCGCGCGGGGGCGTCGTCGCCCTCCCCCAGCACCGCGTTCGCCTGCGCTGCCTGGCGGGCACGCTGGTACTCGATCGCGTTGCCGTCGACCCACGAGAAGACGATGTCGATCGGGAAGCGGATGTCCGACACGTGGTCGTCGAACATGTGCTCCACCGTGCGCCAGGTGCGGCCGTAGCGCTCGATGTCGACGAGCACGAACTCGTCGACCGGCAGGCTGCGCCGCATCAGGGCGTTCTCGACGGGCGCGAGCACCTCGGTGTCGGTGACACGCCAGAACTCGAGTTGGACGCTCGTCTCGGCGCCGTAGCGGAGCCGACCCATGGGTTCGAGCCGCGGTCGGAAGACCCGCAGCACCGGTTCGTCGACCGATCCGAGGCCGTCGTCGAGGACGAGCACGGCGGGCTGTCCCGGCGGCTTGGCGTAGAACGGCTCGTTGGCGGCGGCTGCCATGATCGCGCTCTCGGCGCGCTGCCGGTCGCGTTCGTCGACGGCGATGACCGGCCGTCGGTCGTTGCCGCGGATGAGCAGGTGGTCGACGTCACCGGCGGTGAGCGCGTCGTCGAGGAACAACAGGTCCTCGATCATCGACTGCTGGGGCGTCAGGTGCCCGTTGACCAGGGTCAGGCGTCCCTTGCGGACGACGACGTCAGGTCGGTCGAGACCGCCGGAGGACGGTCGAGGGTTCAGCAGAGGACTCTCGGTCGCCGGCTCGGTCTCGTGGCTCATCCATGCCCTTCGCATCACGTCAGCCGGGCCCCGTGCCCGGCTCCTGCGATCCTACCGTCCGGCGGACGAGCGCCGCGCGGTCACGGACGGGAGGCGCGCCCTGCGTCCGCCCCGCGCGGCACCTTGACGGTGATCCCGACGACGATGAACGCCGCGGCCGCCACGAGTTGCAGACCCGCCCACACCTGACCAGGGATCGGCACGACCACCACCGGGTTCCAGCACACCGCGATCGCCGCGGTGAGGGCGACCGCCCACCAGGCGCGGCCGCGGAACGCGAAGACGAGGACGATGAGCGCGAGCACCGTCACGCCCCACCGGACGAACACGAAGCCCGAGGAGTCGATGACGGCCACGAACGCGATGAGCACGACGGCAGCGAGCAGCCCGGGGGCCAGGGCGGGGCGGGTGAAGGGCGGTGTGCCGTCGGCGTCCGGTCGCGCGCCCTGCGGACGGCGCTCGTCCTGACGCCCCGAGGGGACCCCCTGCAGCGACGATCCTGCCGGGGACCGACCCTTCCGTGCCATCAGGCGCCGGCCTCCTCGAGGTCGATCGCCTGGATCGGACGGGACATCGGCGGGAGGCCGCGCACGCGCTCGAGCGCCGGCTGGAGTTCGTCGACCACCGCGCGGTAGCCGTCGGCGTTGAGGTGCAGGCCGTCCTCGGTGAACCGCTCGGCCAGGTGGTCGTCCTCGGCCAGCGCGGGCCAGAGGTCGAGGTACTGCGCGTGGCAGGTCGCGACGAACTGGCGGAGGTGCCGGTTCGCCTCCTCGATCTTCGCGCACCAGTCGGACTGGCGCGGCAGGATCGACACGAGCAGCAGGCGGACGCCCGGGAGCTCGCGGCGCAGCGTGACGAGGATCGACTCGACGCCGCGGACGACGTGCTCGACGCTCGACCGGTGGTTGCCGAAGTCGTTCGTCCCGATCAGGAGCACGATGACCTCGGGCTGCTCGGCGATCACGGCGTCGAGCCGGGTGAGCACGCCGTCGGTGGTGTCACCGCCGACGCCCTGGTTGCTCGTGCGCTCTCCGGGGAGCCACTGGTCCCAGGACCCCTGCTCGGTGATGCTGTCGCCCAGGAACAGGACGGTGGGGTGTTCGGTGGTCATGCTGCCTCCTCGTGTACCGGTTCCTGCGGCCCATTCTGCTGGGTCCAGTTCCGCCCCGTCGACTCCGTGTGCTGCGACTCGCGCTCCGCCGCCGCCGTGATGCGTTCGACCATGCCCGGGAAGATGATCCCGTGGAACGGCAGGATGCCGTACCAGTACAGGCGTCCGGGGAGCCCCTGCGGGAAGTAGATAGCCCGCTGGTGGTAGTCGCTGCCGCCGTCGTCGCTCGGGGTCACCCGCATCTCGAGCCAGGCGCGTCCGGGCGACTTGAACTCGGCGCGGAGCCGCAGGTAGCGCCCGCGCTCCAGCCGCTCCACGCGCCACCAGTCGAGCGCGTCGCCCTGCTCGAGGCGGTGCGGGTCGCGCCTGCCCCGGTTGAGTCCGACCCCGCCGGCGACCTTGTCCATCCATCCGCGGGCGACCCAGGCCAGGGGGAACGAGTACCAGCCGTTCTCGCCGCCGATCGACTCGACGACGCTCCAGACGTCCTCGGCGCTGGCGTTCGAGTGGCGCTTCCGGTCGTCGACGTAGACGGTGTGTCCGGCCCACTCCGGGTCGCTCGGCAGCGGGTCGGCCGGGGTCGACGAGAGCGTCGCGCTCCGCCAGCTCGTCTGCACCTCACCCTTCCGCATCTTCGTCAGGGCCAGTCGCACGGCCCGTCGGTACGAGGTGAGTCCGCCCTCCGGACGCGGGACGACCTCGTCGATGTCGTGCTCGCGCTGCACGCACTCGAACTGGAGCGACTCGATGATCGGCGTCGCGAGCTTCTTCGGGATCGGCGTCACGATGTTGAACCAGTGCGCGGAGAGCCCCGGGGTGAGCACGGGCAGCACGGTGAAGCGCCGCTGCGGCAGCTTCGCCTCGACCGCGTAGCCGTTCAGCATCTGCCCGTACTTGAGCACGTCCGGCCCGCCGATGTCGAACGTCCGGTTGACGTCGGCGGGGATGTCGAGCGCCGCGACCAGGTAGTACAGGACGTCACGGACGGCGATCGGCTGGATGCGGTTGCGGACCCACCGGGGCGCGGGCATCCACGGCAGCACGTCGGTCACGTGCCGGATCATCTCGAACGAGGTGCTCCCCGACCCGATGACGACGCCCGCCTGGTAGGCGATGGTCGGGACGCCGGAGGCGAGGAGCACGTCCCCGACCTCCTTCCGGCTCCGGAGGTGCTTCGACAGCTCGCCGTCCGGGTGCAGTCCGCCCAGGTACACGAACCGGCGGACCTCCGCATCGCGGGCCTCGCGCGCCATCGTCTCGACGGCGTCCCGTTCGGCCTGCTCGAAGTCCCCGTCCGCACCCATGGCGTGCGCGAGGTAGTAGACGGCCTCGATGCCCTGGACGGCGGAACGCACCGCATCGGCGTCCTGCAGGTCGCCCGCAGCGACCTCGACGTCGTCGTGCCAGGGCACGTCCTGGAGCTTCCGGGGCGTGCGGACGAAGACGCGGACGTCGTGTCCGGCCTCGAGGAGGCGGGGGACGAGACGACCGCCGATGTACCCGGTCGCACCGGTGACGAGGACCTGCATGGAGGGCACGGTACGCGCGTCGCCTCCGGGTAGGCTTTCCGGGTGGACAACGCAGCGACCCCCGCACACCAGGACCGGGCCGACCAGCACGAACTCGGCGCCGACGCCGTGCGCGCTCTGATAGACCACGCGATCCTCAAGCCCGAGCTCACCCGCGCCGACGTCGACGTCCAGCTCGACGAGGCCGCCGCCCACCGGGTCTTCAGCGTCTGCGTCCGGCCGAGCGACGTCGCGCACGCCGTGGAGCGGCTGCAGGGCACCGGCGTCGGCGTCGGCACCGTGATCGGGTTCCCGCACGGCACCACCACCACCGCCGCCAAGGTCGCCGAGTCGCTGCAGGCCCTGGCCGACGGCGCCTTCGAGCTCGACATGGTGCAGAACATCGGCGCAGCGCGGTCCGGCGACTGGGAGCGTGTCGAGCAGGACGTCCGCGCGGTCGTCGACGCCGCCGGAGACACCGTCGTCAAGGTCATCCTCGAGACGGCGTTCCTCACCGACGACGAGATCGTCGCCGCATCGCGGGCCGCACAGCGTGCCGGCGCCGCCTTCGTCAAGACGTCCACGGGGTTCGCGGGCGGGGGCGCCACGGCCGAGCACATCCGCCTGATGCGCGAGACGGTCGGGCCCGACACGGGCGTCAAGGCCTCCGGAGGCGTCCGCGGACTGGACACCCTGCTCGAGATGGTCGAGGCCGGCGTCGACCGGATCGGTACGAGTGCCTCGGCGCGCATCCTCGACGAGGTCGCGCACCGCGCCACGACCGGCGCCGCGTCCGCACTCGGGGACGACACCTCCTCGTACTGACGGCCCGGCCGCCCGCTCGCGGGCGGCCCCACCCGGACCGGCCGCGGCCGGTCCGGCACCACCCGACCCGACCACACCGCCCGGGCCGGCTCGCACCGACGCGAGGTCGCGTCGCCACGGTGAGCCGAGCCTCCAGACCGCCGCATCGGAGCGCGCATGTCCAGCACCGCAGCCCAGTCCCCCTCGTCCGCGCTCGCACTGGCCGTCGATCTCGGCGGCACCAAGGTCGAGGCGGCCCTCGTCACCGACCGCGGCGTCGTCCTGCCGGGGACCCGGCACCGGCAGCCGACCGGACCGCAGCGGAGTGCTGCCGAACTGCAGGCGGCCGTCGACCAGGTCGTGACGGCGACCCTCGCAACGCTGCCGACCGACGCGCAGCTCGTCGGCGTCGGTGTCGGTGCTGCCGGCCCCGTCGACGAGGAGCACGGCCTCGTCTCCCCCTTGAACATGCCGGTGTGGCGCGGTTGGCCGCTCCGTGACCGCGTCGCAGCCCTCGTCCCCGAGGGCGTCCCGGTGACGCTGCGGATGGACGGCCTCGCGATCACCCTGGCCGAGCACTGGGTCGGGGCGGCGCAGGGGTCGGACCACGTCATGGGCATGATCGTCTCCACCGGTGTCGGTGGCGGGCTGATCCTGCACGGCCGCACCGTGAGCGGGCCGACCGGCAACGCCGGCCACATCGGCCACGTCGAGTGCGGCGGGTTCGACGACCCGTGCGCGTGCGGCGGGACCGGATGCCTCGAGGCGATCGCCAGCGGGCCGAAGACCGTCGCCTGGGCGCAGCGGCAGGGGTTCGCCGGGACCACCGGCGAGGAGCTCTCCGCCGCCTACGCTGCCGGGGACGAGATCGCGGTCGCCGCGGTCCGGCGGAGCGGGCGCGCACTGGGACAGGCCATCGCCGCGGCGACGAGCCTGGTCGACCTCGAGGTGGTGGCGATCGGCGGCGGCTTCTCGCACGTCACCCCGGACCTGTTCGAGTACGCGCGCGAGGCGGTGGCCGAGCGGGTCGAGTTCGGCTTCGTGACGAAGGTCCGGATCGTGCCGACCGGACTGTCCCAGGATGGACCGCTCATCGGGGCCGCGGCGCTGGTGCACCGCGCCGACGTGCTGCGCTGAACCCTCGGGCGCCGTACGCGTCCGGCACTGGACCACCGAGCGCTGCGTCGTCGCACGGTGCTCTCCACAGGCCGGGCCGTGACCGACGTCCGTCCGGCAGGATGAGCGGGTGCCGACGCCCCGCCTGCTGACCAGCGACGACTGGCCGGAGGCGGAACTCCGCGCCGCCGTGCTGGCCGGCGAGCTCGTCGCGGTCGGGTGGTGCTGGGCCTCCCCCGCAGAACCGCAGACGCCGGCACTCCGCGCCGCCGCGCACGCGTGGCGTGTGCCCGACGGACGACTGGTGGCGAGCGGCCGGTCCGCCGCGTGGATCTGGGGCGCCACGTCGCGTCCACCGTCGCCGGTCGAGGTGAGCGTGCCGCCGACCGTCCGCGTCCGGGTCGACCCCGACGTGCGGCTCCGCGAGGTGCGACTCCCCGCCGCGGACACGGTGCGGCTCGGGTCGGTCCGGGTGACCTCGCCGGAGCGCACGGCCGTCGACCTGCTCCGCGCGCCCGACACGTTCGACGTGACCGCACGGGACGCCCTGCGCGGCCTCGTGGCGATCGGCGCGGTCCGGGCGGACGACATCACCCGCCGCCTCGACGCGCTCGGGACGATCCCCATGGTGCGGCAGGCGGCGCGTCGGCTCGACCGCGCGACGGCCGGGTGGACACCGCCCGGCGACGCTCAGCGCTGAGGTGAGCGGGGTCGACCGGGTCGGCCCGAGCTGACGCGACCGACGTCGACCGCGGTCAGCCCGCGCTGACGCGACCGACGTCGACCGCGGTCAGCCCGCGCTGACGCGGTACACGTCGTACACGGCGTCGATCCGCCGCACGGCGTTCAGCACGCGGTCGAGGTGCGTCGTGTCGCCCATCTCGAACACGAAGCGGCTGAGCGCCAGTCGGTCCGACGAGGTCGACACCGTCGCGGACAGGATGTTCACGTGGTGGTCGGTCAGCACCCGGGTGACGTCGCTGAGCAGCCCGGAACGGTCGAGCGCCTCGATCTGGATCTGCACGAGGAACACCGACTTCGACGACGGGGCCCACTCGACCTCGATCATCCGGTCCGGCTCGTTCATCAGCGACTTCACGTTCGTGCAGGACGCCTGGTGCACCGAGACGCCCTGACCGCGCGTGATGAAGCCCACGATCTGGTCGCCGGGCACCGGGGTGCAGCACTTGGCGAGCTTCACCAGGATGTCGGGCGCGCCGCGGACGAGCACGCCGCTGTCGCTGTTCCGGAGCTGGCGGCTCGTGACCTGGCGCGGGAAGGCCAGCTCGGGCTCGTCCGTCTCGGTCTCGGCCTGGACGTTGCCGAGCACCTTCTCGATGACGGACTGGGTGGACACGTGGCCCTCGCCCACCGCCGCGTAGAGCGCGGAGACGTCGTCGTACCGCATCGACGACGCGACCTCGGCGATGGAGTCCTGGCTCATGATGCGCTGCAGCGGCAGGTTCTGCTTGCGCATCGCACGCGCGATCGCGTCGCGGCCCTGCTCGATCGCTTCCTCGCGGCGCTCCTTCGTGAACCACTGCTTGATCTTGTTGCGGGCCCTGGGGCTCCGCACGAAGGTCAGCCAGTCCTGGCTCGGCCCGGAGTCGGGGTTCTTCGACGTGAAGATCTCGACGACGTCGCCGCTCGACAGGGAGCTCTCGAGCGGGACGAGCCGCCCGTTCACCTTGGCACCCATCGTGCGGTGCCCGATCTCGGTGTGCACCGCGTAGGCGAAGTCCACCGGCGTGGCACCGGCGGGCAGGCCGATGACCTTGCCCTGCGGGGTGAAGACGTAGGTCTCCTTCGCGCCGATCTCGTACCGCAACGAGTCGAGGAACTCGCCCGGGTCGCTCGTCTCGGCCTGCCAGTCGGTGATGTGGGCGAGCCACGCCATGTCCTGGTCGTCGGTGGTCGACGAGGCGTCGACGTCCCGACCCTGCGCACGCTGCTTGTACTTCCAGTGCGCCGCGACACCGAACTCGGCGCGCTGGTGCATCTCGTGCGTGCGGATCTGGATCTCCACGGCACGGCCCTGCGGCCCGAGCACGGTCGTGTGCAGGGACTGGTACAGGTTGAACTTCGGCGTCGCGATGTAGTCCTTGAAGCGCCCGGGCAGCGGGGTCCACCGCGCGTGCACGGACCCGAGCATCGCGTAGCAGTCGCGGACGGTCGGCACGAGGACGCGGATGCCGACCAGGTCGTAGATCTCGTCGAACTCTCGACCGCGCACGATCATCTTCTGGTAGATCGAGTAGTACTGCTTCGGCCGGCCCATGACCTCGCCGCGCACCTTCGCGGCCTTCAGGTCCTTCTTGAGCGTGCCGATGACGTTCTGCACGAACTGCTCGCGCTTCGGCTGCCGTTCCTTGACCAGGCTGTCGATCTCGACGTAGAGCTTCGGGTGCAGGACCGCGAACGACAGGTCCTCGAGCTCCAGCTTGATCATCTGGATGCCGAGGCGGTGCGCCAGCGGCGCGTAGATCTCGAGCGTCTCCTTGGCCTTGCGGGTCGCCGAGGCGGACTCCACGAAGCCCCACGTCCGAGCGTTGTGCAGGCGGTCGGCGAGCTTGATGACGAGCACGCGGATGTCCTTCGACATCGCGATGACCATCTTGCGGACGGTCTCGGCCTGCGCGCTGTCGCCGTACTTGACCTTGTCCAGCTTGGTGACGCCGTCGACGAGCATGGCAATCTCGTCACCGAAGTCCGACCGGAGCTGGTCGAGCTGGTAGTCGGTGTCCTCGACCGTGTCGTGCAGGAGGGCCGCGGCGATCGTGATCGTGCCGATCCCCAGGTCGGCGAGGATCTGCGCGACCGCGACCGGGTGGGTGATGTAGGGCTCGCCGGACTTGCGCTTCTGCCCGTCGTGCGCCCGCTCGGCGACGGTGTACGCCCGCTCGATGAGCGTCACGTCGGCCTTCGGGTGGTGTGACCGGACGGTCCGGATCAGTGTGTCGACCGCCCCCGCGGGCTGCGCCCGCGAGAACAGCCGGGGCAGCAGCGACCGCAGGGATCCGAGGTTGCCGGTGGTCGTCGCGTTCAGCGGGCTGGAGGGCCGTGGTGCGGAACCGGGACGGCTCGCGCCGGGCGTGGACGCACCCTGGGACGAGGACTCACGGGTGTCCGTCATGATGCGCCTCCTGCGACCGGTGTCCGGGTACGGTCTGGCAAGACTACGCGCGTCCCGTCAGTGCTCGTGACGCGGTTCGCCCTGGGCGTCGTCCGACGCTCCCGCGCGCACGACCGGCTGCCCGGACTGTTCCCACGCCACCATGCCGCCGGTCAGGTTCACCGCCGGCACGCCCGACTGCTCGAGGGCGGCGACGACCCGCGCCGACCGGGCGCCGGAGTGGCAGACGACGATGGCGGGCTGGTCGCCGCCGTCGATCTCCTGCCAGCGGGCGACGAGGTCGGACATCGGGACGAGCGTGGCCTCCGGGGCGTGCACCTCGTCCCACTCCCCCTGCTCGCGGACGTCGAACAGGCGGGCGCCCGCGTCGAGACGACGTCGGGCCTCGGCCACGTCGACGTCGTGCACCTCGACCGCCATCAGGCGACCTCGGCAGCGGCGTCGACCTCGCGCTGACGCTTCTCGGCCGCACGCGTCTTCTTGGCGTCGGCCTCCTTGACCTTCGGCTCGTTCTCACGCAGGTGCGCGTACATCGGCGACGCGATGAAGATCGTCGAGTAGGTGCCGACGATGATGCCGATGAAGAGCGCGAGCGAGATGTCCCGCAGCGTGCCGGCGCCGAGCACGTACGACCCGATGAAGAGGATCGCGGCGACGGGCAGGAGCGCCACGACCGACGTGTTGATCGAGCGCACCAGCGTCTGGTTGACCGCGAGGTTGACCGACTGCACGAAGGTGCGGTGCGACTCCTGCGACGTGTTCTCGCGGACCTTGTCGAACACCACGACGGTGTCGTACAGCGAGTAGCCGAGGATCGTCAGGAAGCCGATGACGGCGGCGGGGGTGACCTCGAGCCCGACGATGCCGTAGACGCCGGCGGTGATGAGCAGGTCGTGCAGCAGCGCGACCATGGCCGACACCGACATCTTCCACGTGCGGAAGTAGACGGCCATCACGACGGCCGCCAGCGCGAGGAAGATGACCAGACCGCGGATCGCCTGCGCGAGCACGTCCGCGCCCCAGGTGGCGCCGATGTACGTCGAGGCGACCTGGTCGTCGGACACGCCGTACGCCTTCGCCAGGGCGTCCTGCACCTCGCTGGTCTCACGGTCGGTCAACTGCTCGGTCTGGACGCGGATGCCGTCCTGGCCGACCTGGGAGACGCGCGGGATCCCCTCGGGGACGATCGACTCCACCGTTCGGGTGGCGATCGACTGGTCGAGGTCCTTCGCGTTCGAGATCGTGAACTCGGAGCCGCCGGTGAACTCGATGCCGAGGTGGTAGCCGCCACGGAGCCACGGCACCGCGAGCGACACGACGATCGCGATCAGTGCGATGAGGTACCAGGTCTTGCGCCGCCCGACGATGTCGTAGGAGCGCTTCCCGGTGTAGAGGTCGCTGCCGAACTGGCTGAAGCTGGCCATCAGTCGTCCTTCCCGTCCGGCGTGGAGCCGTTGTCGCCGGAGGCCCGCTGGGCCTTCCGCTCTGCGATCGTCTGGCGGCGCTGGGCCTCGCCCGCACTGCGCTGGCGCTTGCCGTCCACGACCGGCGCACGGAACTGCGCCCGGCCGCGGTAGACGGCGCCGAGGGCGGACGGGTCGAGTCCGCTGAACTTGTGCCCCTCGCCGAAGAACCGGCTCCGGGCGATGAGCTGCATCATCGGGTGGGTGAACAGCACCACGACGACCACGTCGATCAGGGTCGTGAGCAGCAGCGTGAACGCGAAGCCCTTCACGTCGCTCACGGCCAGGACGTACAGCACGACCGCGGCGAGGAAGTTGATCGAGTCGGACGCCAGGATCGTGCGGAGGGCACGCTTCCAACCGGACTCCACGGCGCTCTCGAGCCCGCGGCCGTCGCGGAGTTCGTCGCGGATGCGCTCGAAGTACACGATGAACGAGTCCGCCGTGATGCCGATGGCCACGATGAGACCGGCCACACCCGCGAGCGACAGACGGTAGTCGACGCGCCACGACATGATCGCGATCACCAGGTAGGTCAGGACCGCCGCGACACCGAGCGACAGCACGGTCACGAAGGCCAGCGCCCGGTACTGGATGATCGAGTAGATCACGACCAGGATCAGACCGATCAGGCCGGCGACGAGCCCGCCGACGAGCTGCGCGGTGCCGAGCGTGGCCGAGATGTTCTCGTTCGACTGCACCTGGAAGTTGATCGGCAGGGCACCGTACTTCAGCTGGTCGGCCAGGGTCTTCGACGACTCGGCGGTGAAGTTGCCGGTGATCTGCGCCTTGCCGTTCGTGATCGCCGCGTTCGAGGCGGGTGCCGTGATGACGGTGCCGTCGAGCACGATCGCGAACTGGTTCTGCGGCGAAGGGAGCTTGACGAGGCGGCTCGTGACGTCGCGGAAGTCGTCCGAGCTCTTGCCCGAGAACGTCAGGTTGACGGCCCACTGCCCGGTGGTCGCACCCTGGGAGTCGGTGGCGAGGCCCGAGGTCGCGTTGCTGATGCCCGCACCGGAGACCTCGACGGGACCGAGGATGTACTTGGCGGCGCCGTCCTGGTCACAGGTGACGAGCGGCTCGTCGTCGGGCGCCGTCGTGACGTCGTCCGGGGCCGCGCAGTTGTAGTTCGTGTACAGGTCCTGCAGCGCCGGCGTGACCTGGGACAGGTCGCTGCCGTTGGTCGGCTTCGTGCTCGGGGTCGCGTCGAGCGATGCCGGCGGTGAGTACGGCGTCGGCGATGCGGTCTTCCCGTCGCCGCCGACCGCGGTGTTCGTCGCCGCCTCGGTGTAGAGCACCGGACGGAAGGTCAGCTTCGCCGCTGCCTCGATCCGGTCGATCGTCGCCTTGTCCGGCTTGCCGGGGATGGACACGACGATGTTGTTCGTGCCCTGCGTGTTGATCTGCGACTCGGAGACACCCGTGGCGTTGATGCGCTGACGGATGATGTTGACCGCCTGGCTCAACTGCTGCGAGGTGACGGACCCGCCCTCGGTGTTCTGCGCGGCGAGGGTCAGCTGCGTGCCGCCCTGCAGGTCGAGCGCCAGTTCGGGCACCCAACTCGCGCCGGCGAACCACTCGTTCGTGTCGTCCTTGCTGTTGGCCGCGAGCACCGACGCAGCGGTGTTCAGGCCAGCGAGGGCCGCCATGATGATCACCAACCAGGTGAGCGAACGCAGCGCCTTCTTGACGGGTGTCGATCGTGCCACCGGTCGTCTCGTCTCTCTGTTCAGGACCGACGGCGTCTGGGCCGGCGGCGGTGTGTGGTCGCCGGGTCGGTGGACCCGGCGACCGAGGGCGTCAGTCTTCGGTCTTGCGCTTGTTCGGGTCGGTCTCGTCGACACGCTCGCCGTAGACCGGCTCACCGTTGAGCTCGGCGACCGGCTTCGGCGCCACGGCGTCGTCCTCGGGCACCACGGTGGTCTCGACGTCGGATGCGTTGTCGTCGACGACGCGCGAGAGCGTCTGGCGGTGGACCGTGACGACCGTGCCCGGGGCGATCTCGACGTCAGCCGTGACCTTCTCGTCGTCCACCGAGAGCAGCGTGCCGTACAGGCCGAAGGACAGCATGACGCGGGCGCCCGGGACCATCTTCGTCTGCAGGTCCGCCTGCTGCTTCTTGCGCTTGCGGCTGCTGTAGAACATGAAGGCGGCGAACGCGACGATGATGACGATGAGGAAGAGTGATTGGTCCATGGGGGCGTTGCCTTCTCTGGTTGCTCGGATCCAGCCGGAGCGGTCGTTGCTCGGCTTCGGGCCGTAGCAGTCTAGGGCACGGGCGTGCCCGCGATCGGGCAGCCGCCTGAGTGTGTGCAGACGGGCCGGGGCACCCGGACGACGCCGCCCAGAATACCGTATACGAGATCAGTCGTCGAACAGCCCGGGCTGCCCGCCGACGCCCTCCCCCGGGGTGATGCCGAAGTGCCGCCAGGCCTGCGGCGTCGAGATGCGCCCCCGGGGTGTCCGGGTCACCAGTCCCACGCGGACCAGGAACGGCTCCACGACCGACTCGATGGTCTCGGACTCCTCGCCCACCGACACCGCGAGGGTGTTCAGCCCGACGGGGCCGCCGTCGAACCGCGTGAGCATCGTCTCGACCACGGCGCGGTCGAGCCGGTCGAGACCGAGCTCGTCGACGTCGTACAGGTCGAGCGCTCCCTGCACCGCGGCCATGCCGTCCGACGTGCGGTGCACGAGCGCGTAGTCGCGGACCCGGCGGAGCAGGCGGTTCGCGATGCGCGGGGTACCCCGGGACCGCCCGGCGATCTCGCGCAGGGCCGTCCGGTCGATCTGCAGGTCCAGCAGGTGTGCGGCGCGGATCAGCACCTGCTCGAGCTCGTCCTTCTCGTAGAACTCGAGGTGCGCCGTGAAGCCGAAGCGGTCGCGCAGCGGGTTCGGCAGCAGGCCGGCGCGGGTGGTCGCCCCGACCAGGGTGAACGGTGCGAGGTCGAGCGGGATGCTCGTCGCGCCCGCACCCTTGCCGACCATCACGTCGATCCGGAAGTCCTCCATCGCCAGGTAGAGCATCTCCTCCGCCGAGCGCGCCATGCGGTGGATCTCGTCGATGAAGAGGACCTCGCCCGGCACCAGGGAGGACAGCACCGCAGCCAGGTCACCGGCGTGCTGGATCGCGGGACCGCTCGACATCCGCAGGGGTCGGCCGGACTCGTGCGCGACGATCATCGCGAGGGTGGTCTTGCCGAGTCCGGGCGGACCGGCCATCAGGATGTGGTCGGGCGTGCGCTCCTGCAGCGCCGCGGCCCGGAGCAGCAGGTCGAGCTGCCCGCGGACCTTGCGCTGCCCGACGAACTCGTCGAGGGACTTCGGACGGAGCGCCCCCTCGAACGCCAGCTCTTCCTGCGACTCGGCGCCCGCCGAGGTGATCCCGCTCACCGACCGGCACCCGCGGGACGCAGCGTGCCGAGCGCGGCGCGGAGCAGGGCCTGCGTGCCCATCGCCGCGGCGCCCGGGTCGTTCGCCACCACGGCGTCGACGGCGGACTGTGCGGCGTCCTCACGCCAGCCGAGCCCGACGAGCGCCGACACGACGTCGACGGTGGCCGGGTGCGCGACCGCGCGCGCTCCGGCGGCGGCCGCGGGGGCCTGCTCGAAGGCGACGAGCTTGCCCGACAGCGCGACCGTGATGAGCTTCGCGGTCTTCGGCCCGATGCCGGAGACCTTGCGGAACGCCGCGTCGTCCTCGCTCGCGACGGCGTTCGCGACCTGTGCCGGGTCCATGTGGGCGAGGACCCCGAGCGCCGACTTCGGCCCGACGCCCGAGACGCTGCGGAGCAGGTCGAACACCTGGAGCGCATCGGTCGACTCGAACCCGAAGAGCAGGTGCTCGTCCTCGCGCACGATCATCGCCGTCCGCAGGAAGACCTCGGACCCGTGGCGCATCGTCAGGGCGTGCGCAGGGGTCACCGTGACGGCGTACCCCACTCCCCCGACCTCGACCACCACGGCCGATCCGGAGACGTCGATGCAGGTTCCCCGGAGGCTCGCGATCATGCCCACGAGCCTAGGGCCGCCCACCGACGGAGCCGGACCGCCGCGCGGCGGCGGCGGCACCGACACCGGCGCCCGGGCCCTTGCGCGATGCTGCGGCAGCGGCCCGCGCCAGCGGCGAGTCCGCGGTACCGGCCTGCGCGTCCCGCCAGGCACGCTGCGCGGGGGTGAGCGTCGACGGGCCGGGCCCGACGCGGTCGGGTGAGCCGAGCCTCCAGGCGTGGCAGACCGCCAGCGCGAGCGCGTCGGCGGCGTCGGCGGGCTTCGGCGCTTCGTCGAGGCCGAGCACCCGCGCGATCATGGTCTGCACCTGCCGCTTGTCGGCGTTGCCGTAGCCGGTGACGGCGGCCTTCACCTCGGACGGCGTGTGCAGTCCGACGGGCAGCCCGCGGGCGGCGGCGGCGTGCAGTGCCAGTCCCGCCGCCTGCGCGGTCCCCATTACCGTCCGGACGTTCGCCTGCGCGAAGACCCGTTCGACGGCCACCGCGTCGGGGCGGTGCTCGTCGATCTCGGCCGCGATGCCGTCGGCGATGCGCAGGAGCCGCTGCTCCAACGCCATGTCCGCCGGGGTGCGCACGACCGTCACGTGGACGAGTCGTGCGCGCCGGTTCGGAGCGACCTCGACCACGCCGACGCCGCACCGGGTGAGCCCGGGGTCGACCCCGAGCACACGGAGCACCGGACTAGTCCTCGTCCTCGTCGAGCTCGGCCTGGACGTCCGCGGGGATGTCGAAGTTCGCGTAGACGTTCTGCACGTCGTCGCTGTCCTCGAGCGCGTCGATCAGCTTGAAGACCTTGCGCGCCGTGTCGGCGTCGACGGGGACCTTCACGCCGGGCACGAACTCGGCGTCGGCGGAGTCGTAGTCGATCCCGGCGTCCTGCAGGGCAGTGCGCGCCGCGACGAGGTCGCTCGCCTCGGTGATGACCTCGAAGCCGCCGCCCTGGTCGATGACGTCCTCGACACCCGCGTCGAGCACGGCCGTCATGACGGTGTCCTCGTCGAGGCCGTCGGTCTTCGTCACCGAGATGACGCCCTTGCGCGAGAAGTTGTAGGCGACGCTGCCCGGGTCGGCCATGGTGCCGCCGTTGCGGGACATCGCCGTGCGGACCTCGGCCGCAGCACGGTTCTTGTTGTCCGTGAGGCACTCGACGAGCATCGCGACACCGTTCGGGCCGTAGCCCTCGTACATGATCGTCGTGTACTCGATCGACTCGCCGGTCAGACCGGCACCGCGCTTGATCGCGCGGTCGATGTTGTCGTTCGGCACCGAGGTCTTCTTCGCCTTCTGCACGGCGTCGACCAGCGTCGGGTTGCCCGACAGGTCCGCGCCGCCCATCTTCGCGGCGACCTCGATGTTCTTGATGAGCTTGGCGAACGACTTCGCACGGCGCTGGTCGATGACCGCCTTCTTGTGCTTGGTCGTTGCCCACTTGGAATGCCCGGACACGGTGCTCCTTGCGTCTAGCGGAAGATCCGCACCAGTCTACCGGCCGGGAGGCGCGGATCGCCGCCGCCCCGCGGGTCGCGTCCTCCGCGTGACCGGGTCAGGCGCTGCGGACGAGGTCGAGGAAGCGGCGGTGGAAGCGGTCCTCACCGGCGACCTCGGGGTGGAACGCACTGGCCAGGACGTTGCCCTGCTGCACCGCGACGACCTGCCCGTCGGCCAGGGCGCCGAGCACCTGGACGCCGGCCCCGTGCTCCTCGACCACGGGCGCGCGGATGAACACCGCGTGCACAGGGGCCTCGCCGAGCGCCGGCATCGGGATGTCGGTCTCGAAGGAGTCGTTCTGGTTGCCGAAGGCGTTCCGGCGCACGGTGGTGTCGAGCACGTCGAGGGTCTGCTGCCCCGGGATGCCCGCGGCGATCCGGGAGGACAGCATGATCATCCCGGCGCAGGTGCCGTACGCCGGCAGTCCGTCGCGGATCGCGGCGCCGAGCGGCTCCGCCACGCCGAACGTCCGGGACAGCTTGTCCATGACGCTCGATTCGCCGCCGGGGATCACCACGCCGTCGAGCGCGTCGATCTCCTCGGGCCGACGGAGCGGCACCACGTCGGCGCCGAGCTCCGTCAGCGAGGCGATGTGCTCACGGAAGTCGCCCTGCAGCGCGAGGACCCCGATGCGGGGTCGGGCGCTCACCAGCCGCGCTCGGCGAGGCGGTGCGGCGCGGGGACGTCGGCGACGTTGATGCCGACCATGGCCTCGCCCAGCCCGCGGGAGACCTCGGCGATGACCTTCGGGTCGTCGTGGAAGGTGACGGCCTTGACGATCGCCGCGGCACGCTTCGCCGGGTCGCCCGACTTGAAGATGCCGGAGCCGACGAACACGCCGTCCGCGCCCAGCTGCATCATCATCGCGGCGTCGGCCGGGGTCGCGACACCACCGGCGGTGAAGAGCACGACCGGGAGCTTGCCGGTCTGCGCGACCTCCTTGACGACGTCGAACGGCGCCTGGAGCTCCTTCGCGGCGACGTAGAGCTCGTCCTCCTTGAGGTGGCGCAGCGCCGCGATCTCCTTGGAGATGGTGCGGATGTGCTTCGTCGCCTCGGACACGTCACCCGTGCCGGCCTCGCCCTTGGAGCGGATCATCGCCGCGCCTTCGGTGATGCGACGGAGCGCCTCGCCCAGGTTGGTGGCACCGCAGACGAAGGGGGTGGTGAAGTTCCACTTGTCGATGTGGTTGACGTAGTCGGCGGGCGACAGCACCTCGGACTCGTCGATGTAGTCGACGCCGAGCTCCTGCAGGACCTGGGCCTCGACGAAGTGGCCGATGCGGGCCTTCGCCATGACCGGGATGGACACCGCGGCGATGATCTCCTCGATCATCGACGGGTCGGACATGCGGGCGACGCCGCCCTGCGCACGGATGTCGGCGGGGACGCGCTCGAGTGCCATGACGGCGGTCGCGCCGGCCTCTTCCGCGATGCGGGCCTGCTCGGCGTCGATGACGTCCATGATCACGCCGCCCTTGAGCATCTCGGCCAGGCCGCGCTTGACGCGGTCGGAGCCGGTGATCGAGGTGCCGTTGGTGTCCGAGGTGCTGGTGCTGTCGCTCATGATGCCGACAGTCTAGTCCGCGGCGGGCCAGCCTTCGGCGACGAGTCGGCGGGTGTCACCGAGCAACTGGGACATCGACTTCGTGCGGGCGATGATCGGGAAGAAGTTCGAGTCCGACGCCCACCGCGGCACGATGTGCTGGTGGAGGTGCGCGGCCACGCCGGCGCCGGCGATCTCGCCCTGGTTCATCCCGATGTTGAACCCGTCGCAGTGCGACACCTCGCGCAGCACCCGCATCGCGGTCTGCGTCAGCTCGGCCATCTCGCGGGTCTCGTCCGCGGTCGCCTCGTCGTACAGCGGGACGTGACGGTAGGGGCAGACGAGCAGGTGCCCGTTGTTGTACGGGAACAGGTTGAGCAGGACGTAGGCGTGCTCGCCGCGGGCGACGATCAGGGCGTCCTCGTCGCACTTCCGCGGGGCCTCGCAGAACGGGCAGTCGTCCTCGTCTCCTCGGCCCTTCCCGTCGCGGCCGGCGTCGATGTACGCCATCCGGTGCGGGTTCCACAGGCGCTGGAAGGCGTCGGGAACCGCGGCGCCGGTCGCGGCGTCGCGGATCACCAGTGGGTCGGGACCGACCACGTCGTCGACGTGACCGGTCCCGGGGACGTCCGGTGTGCCTCCCGGCTGTTCCTGGCCCATCAGACCTGCGTGCGGTCGCGGATCGCGGTGAGGATGCGGTCGACGGCCTCGTCGACGGGCACGCCGTTGTCCTGGCGACCGTCGCGGAAGCGGAACGAGACCGCACCGGCGTCGCGGTCGTCACCACCGGCGATGAGCTGGAACGGCACCTTCGCCTTGGTGTGCGTGCGGATCTTCTTCTGCATGCGGTCGTCCGAGTGGTCGACCTCGGCACGGACGCCGTGCGACCGGAGCTTCGCGACGACCTCGTCGAGGTAGTCGCCGTACTCGGCCGCCACCGGGATCGCGACGACCTGCACCGGGGACAGCCATGCCGGGAACGCGCCGGCGTAGTGCTCGGTGAGGACACCGAAGAACCGCTCGATGGAGCCGAACAGGGCGCGGTGGATCATCACCGGACGCTGGCGCGAGCCGTCCGGCGCGGTGTACTCGAGCTCGAAGCGCTCGGGCAGGTTGAAGTCGAGCTGCACGGTCGACATCTGCCACGTGCGGCCGATCGCGTCGCGGGCCTGCACCGAGATCTTCGGGCCGTAGAACGCAGCGCCTGCGGGGTCCGGGACGAGCTCGAGTCCCGACTCCTCGGCGACCTCGCGCAGGGTGTTCGTCGCGACCTCCCACACGTCGTCGTCGCCCACGTACTTCTCCGGGTCCTTCGTGGAGAGCTCGAGGTAGAAGTCGTCGAGGCCGTAGTCGCGGAGCAGCGAGAGCACGAACTGGAGCGTCGTCGTCAGCTCCTCCTTCATCTTCTCCTGCGTGGTGAAGATGTGGGCGTCGTCCTGGGTCATGCCGCGCACGCGGGTCAGGCCGTGGATCACGCCGGACTTCTCGTTGCGGTACACCGTGCCGAACTCGAACATCCGCAGCGGCAGGTCGCGGTAGGACCGGGCCTGCGAGCGGTACGCCAGGATGTGCATCGGGCAGTTCATCGGCTTGAGGTAGTAGTCCGCCCCCTGCCGGGTGACGTTGCCGTCCTCGTCGCGTGCCTCGTCCATGTGCATGGCCGGGAACATGCCGTCCTTGTACCAGCCGAGGTGGCCGGACTGCTCGAACAGGTCGCCCTTGGTGATGTGCGGCGTGTAGACGAAGGAGTAGCCCTCCTGCTCGTGCCGACGGCGCGAGTAGTCCTCCATCTCGCGGCGGATGATGCCGCCCTTCGGGTGGAAGATCGCCAGACCCGAACCGATCTCGTCCGGGAACGAGAACAGGTCGAGCTCGGCGCCGAGCTTGCGGTGGTCGCGCTTCGCCGCCTCTTCCAAGCGCAGCTGGTACGCCTTGAGCTGGTCCTTGTCCGGCCACGCGGTGCCGTAGATGCGCTGCAGCTGCGGGTTCTTCTCCGAGCCGCGCCAGTACGCCGCGGCGACGCGCATGAGCTTCGACGCGTTGCCGATCCAGCGGGTGTGCGGGACGTGCGGGCCGCGGCAGAGGTCCTGCCAGACGACCTCGCCCGTCTTCGGGTCGACGTTCTCGTAGACCGTCAGCTCGCCGGCACCGACCTCGACGCTCTCGCCGGAGTCGCCCTCGTCCGCTGCACCCTTGAGGCCGATGAGCTCCTGCTTGAAGGGCTCCCCCGCCATGCGCTCGCGCGCCTCGTCGTCGGTGACGACGACGCGACGGAAGCGCTGGGCCTGCCGGATGATCCGGTCCATGCCCTTCTCGATCGCCTTGAGGTCCTCGGGCGTGAAGGGCTCGGCGACGCCGAAGTCGTAGTAGAAGCCGTCCGTGACGGGCGGGCCGATGCCGAGCTCGGCGTCGGGGTTGATCTGCTGCACCGCCTGCGCCAGGACGTGGGCGGCGGAGTGACGGAGGATGTCGAGGCCGTCCTGCTCCTGCAGTGTCACGGCCTCGGCGGTCTCGCCGTCCTGCACGGTCGCGTCGAGGTCCTTGAGGACGCCGTCGACGCGGATGGCGACGACGCCGCGCTCCCCGTCGAACAGCTCGGTGCCCGTCGTGGCCGTCGTCGCGGTGCGGGGCTCGGGTGCCTGGGGCAGGTCTGCGGGCTCGGGTGCGACTGCGTCGGTCACGATCGTGGTGCTCCTCGGTTGGTTCAGGGGTGGGTCAAGACTAGTGCGCGGCCGGGCCGGTTCAGGCGGGGACGCGGCCGAGGGTGGTGACGGGCAGGCGGGGCTCGAGGCGCTCCCGGCCGGCGAGCCCGTCGAGCTCGAGCAGGGATGCGAACCCGATCGCCTCGTACCCGGCACGCTCGAGCAGGGTGATCGTCGCCGCCGCGGTGCCCCCGGTCGCGAGGACGTCGTCGACGACGAGCACGCGCGTGCCCTGCGGGAGCTGGCCCGGGCGCAGCTCGAGCTCGGCCTCGCCGTACTCGAGCGCGTACTGCTCGCTGAGGACCTCGCCGGGGAGCTTGCCGGCCTTCCGCACCGTCAGCACGCCGACCTGGTGCTGCGCCGCGATGCCGCCGGCCAGGGCGAAGCCGCGGGCCTCGATGCCGGCGACCGCCTGGAAGCCGCCGCCGATCGCGAAGGGCGCGGCGAGTGCCTCGCAGACACGACCGAAGGCCACGGGGTCGGAGAACACCGGCGTCACGTCGCGGAACAGGATGCCGGGCTTCGGGAAGTCCGGGACGATGGCGGTCAGGCGTTCGACGAGTGCAGCTGCGGTTTCGGTCACTGCACAACGGTACGCGACCGCGGGCACGGCACACGCCGACCGTCGGTGCCTGTCCCTCGTTCTGGAGATCGCCCCGCCGCCGCTCCGCGGGTTCTGATGGTCAGCGGCAGGTGGAACGGGACGTCCTGGGCGTCCCGGCAACGGACGGGAACGGGACGGGGACCATGCACTCGAGGATCAGGACACTGCTCACGCTGGCCGTCGCGGCGACGGCGGTGGCGAGCACCGTCGGTTCCCCCGCGGCTGCGACGGCTGCGTCCGCGGCACCGGTGCCGGTCGCCGCCCTGCACACCGCGACCCCGGCGCAGGTCTTCGCCGGCGGGTTGTTCGTGCAGCCGGACAGCCAGCCCGCGCAGGCAGCGGCGGCGCTCAGCGCGGCGGGGAGGACGACCGAGGCCGCTGCGGCCCGGACCATCGCGCAGCAGCCGATCGCGATCTGGCTCGGCGAGTGGTACACGGGCGACGCGCTGGACCGGGTGATCGCACGGAACCTCGCCGCTGCGGAGAAGGCCGGCACCACACCGGTGTTCGTGACCTACGCCGTCCCGAACCGCGACTGCGGTGGCTACTCGGCAGGTGGTCTCAGCCCGTCGCAGTACGCCGAGTGGAACCGCCGCATCGCCGCCGACCTCATGGGGCACCGGGCAGTGGTGGTCGTGGAGCCGGACTCGCTGGCGCACCTGAGCTCGTGCACCGCCGAACGCGCGCGCCGGCCGGCGATCATCGCTGCCGCCGTGCGCGACTTCGCCGCGGCGGGCGTGCCGACGTACCTGGACGGCGGGAACGAGAACTGGAACAGCGCGGAACTGCAGGCGACCTACCTGCGGGAGGCCGGTGTCGCCCAGGCCCGCGGCTTCTTCACGAACGTCGCGAACTTCTACGGCGTCGACGGCGAGCGGGCCTACGCGGAGCGACTCAGCACGATGACGGGCGGTGCACGGTACGTCGTCGACGTGTCGCGGAACGGCCGTGGATGGCTCGGGACCTGGTGCAACCCGACCGGGGCCGGACTCGGCGGGCGACCGCAGGTCGCAGCGGGCACGACCCGGCTCGACGCCCTGCTCTGGGTCAAGACGCCCGGGGCGAGCGACGGGACCTGCAACGGCGGACCGCGGGCGGGGACGTGGTTCCCGTCGTACGCGGTGGCACTGGTGGCCAACCGGAAGCGGTAGGCGCGGACGGGGACGTCGGCGTCGGCGTCGGCGTCGAACCAGGAACCCGACATCGAACCAGGCGACGGGCCTGGTTCGATGTCGTCCTCGTGGTTCGGAGGTGGTGCAGCGCTCGAGCGCAAGACCGAGCGCGCGTCAGCGCCACATGCGCATGCGGGCGCTCCGGACGAGCAGGTCGAGCTCGCGCTCGCGCCGCTCGCGGTCGAGCCGCTGCCGGGTCGCGGGGTCGACCGTGGGACGCACCCGGTGCGTCCGGCGACTCCAGATGATCAGCGACATGCCGATCCGGAGGGCGATGCGGTCGGCGAGCGTGACCCGGCGGCGCACCGCGCGGGTATCGGGGGGACGGACGTCGATGTCGTTCGACACGATGGTGCCTTTCATGGGTGCCCGAGGGCATGACGGTGAACCCGACTGCCGAGCGCACGAATGCGTCGGGAACGGGTCCGCAAGAACGCCCGGGGAATGCGGGCGAGAATGATCGCAGGGCGCGCAGGAATGCACGGCTGCATTGTCGGTGACCGGCTCGGGTCACCGCGTGGAGTCGTCGCGGGAGACGTCCGCCGCTCGCGGTCCGGCCCAGCGCAGCAGGGCTGTGCCGGAGCAACCGGTACGGCGTCACCGCGTGGTCACGTCAGTGCAGCGGTGCGGATGCCTCGGTCGATCGAGGAAGAACAGCTGGAGCGGGACGTCCCGCGTCAGTGCGAACGGAGCGGGGTGCCGCCGATCCCACGGATTCCACGGAACGGGTTCGTCGTGCAGATCATCATTGTCGGCCCCCTCTCGGTCTCGTACAGCCGGTGATGCTCGTGAACACTATCGGCGTCGGGAATGCGAGCGCAACCCCTTTCCCCAACATTCCTGGAATTGCATCTCCGAACACGATCGGCACCGCCGGACGCGGAACGGCCCCGGTGCCGCTCGGGTACCGGGGCCGTGCTCGGGGTCGGGTCGGACTAGACCGCTGCAGGGGCGGACGCGCGGGCCACGAGCCCGCCGTCCTCGACGTCGATCCGGACGGTGTCGCCCTCGCGCGCCTGCTCGTCCACCACGAGGGTCGCGATGCGGTCGTCGACCTCGCGCTGGATGAGTCGGCGGAGCGGTCGGGCGCCGTACTCCGGCTCGTAGCCGTGCTCGGCGAGCCACTCCGTCGCCGCGTCGGACACCGACAGGGTCATCCCCTGCGCGAGGAGCCGGAGCGCAGTGTCCTGCAGCAGCAGGTCGACGATCGACCGGAGCTGTTCCTGCGACAGCTTGCGGAAGAGCACGATCTCGTCGATGCGGTTGATGAACTCCGGGCGCATCGACTCGCGCAGCTTGCCCATCACCCGGGCGCGCAGGTCGTCCTCCGCGTACCCGCCGTCCGCCGATGCCGAGAACCCGAGCGCGCCGGAGCGCGACGCGAGGAACTCTGAACCGAGGTTCGACGTCATGATGACGACCGTGTTGCGGAAGTCGACCGTGCGCCCCTGCCCGTCGGTGAGGCGACCGTCGTCGAGCACCTGCAGCAGCAGGTTGAAGACGTCCGGGTGCGCCTTCTCGACCTCGTCGAGCAGCACGACGGAGTACGGGTTGCGACGGACGCGCTCGGTGAGCTGGCCGGCCTCGTCGTACCCGACGTACCCGGGAGGGGCACCGACCAGGCGCGAGACGGTGTGCCGCTCGCCGAACTCGCTCATGTCGAAGCGCAGCATCGCGGACTCGTCGCCGAACAGCGATCCGGCCAGGGCCTTGGCGAGCTCGGTCTTGCCGACGCCCGTCGGACCGAGGAACAGGAAGCTGCCGACCGGGCGGCGGGGGTCGCCCATGCCGGTCCGGCTGCGTCGGACGGCGGTCGCGATCGCGCGTACCGCGTCGTCCTGGCCGACGACGCGCTCGTGGAGTTCGTCCTCGAGCGTGGCGAGGCGCGAGCGGTCACCCTGGGACAGGCGGGTCGCCGGGATGCCGGTGGCGCGCGACACCACCTCGGCGACGTCCGCCTCGGTGATCACGCGGTCGGTGGACGACGGCCGGGAGGCGCTGCTCGCGTCCGCCTGCGAGGCGGCGGTGATCCGCGCCTCCAGTCCGTCGATCTCGTCACGCAGGCGCGACGCCTCCTCGTAGCGCTCCTCGGCCACCGCGCGGTCCTTGTCGGCCCGCAGCTCCGCGACCTGGTCGCGGAGCGCCTCGACGTCCGCGTCGCCCGACAGGGCGAGGCGTCGGCGGGCGCCGGCCTGGTCGATGAGGTCGATCGCCTTGTCCGGCAGGTGCCGGTCGGTGACGTAGCGGTGCGACAGCTCCACCGCAGCGCGCAGGGCGCCGTCGGTGTAGGTGACGTCGTGGTGCTCGGCGTACCGCGGGGCGAGGCCCGCGAGGATCGCCACGGCGTCCTCGACGCTCGGCTCCCCCACCGTGACCGGCTGGAAGCGCCGCTCGAGCGCCGCGTCCTTCTCGATGCGGCGGTACTCGCTGAGCGTCGTCGCACCGACGAGGTGCAGGTCACCGCGGGCGAGGCGGGGCTTGAGGATGTTGCCGGCATCCATCGACCCGCCCTCGCCGCCGCCGCCGGCACCGACGACGGTGTGGAGCTCGTCGACGAATACGATCAGCTCGTCGGCGTGCGCCGCGATCTCGTCCATCGCCGTCGTCAGGCGCTCCTCGAAGTCGCCGCGGTAGCGGGTGCCGGAGAGCATGCCCGCGAGGTCGAGGGCGACGACGCGCTTGCCCTGCAACAGGCTCGGTACGTCGCCGTCGGCGATGCGCTGCGCGAGCCCCTCGACGATCGCGGTCTTCCCGACGCCGGGCTCGCCGATGAGGACGGGGTTGTTCTTCGTGCGGCGGAGCAGGATCTCGACGGTCTGCTCGATCTCGTCCGCGCGGCCGACCACGGGGTCGATGCGGCCGTCACGGGCGCGCTCGGTGAGGTCGGTGCCGAACCGGTCGAGCGTCGGGGTGTCGCTCGTGGACTCGGCCGTGGTGTCGGTGGCTCCGGGCATCGGACGCCCCTCTCGTGCTGCTGCCGCTGCCTGCTGGGCGTGCTCCTGCAGGTGCTGCGGGGTGACGCCGGCGCTCGCGAGCAGCTGCCCGGCGACGGTGTCCTGGTCGGTGACGAGCGCGAAGAAGACGTGCTCGGGGTCGGTGTACGTGCTGCCGAAGGCCCGGGCGGCCTGCGTCGCCTCGAGCAGGATCCGCTGCGCCGTGCCGGTCAGTGCGGGCTGGCCGGTCCGCTCGCGACGAGGCTCGGACGGCACGGGGAGGCGCTGCTCGACCTCGGCGGCGAACTGCTCCGGGTCGACGCCGGCGCTGCGGACGACCGCGGCGAAGGGCTCGGTCCGCACGAGGACGTGCAGGACGTGCAGGGCGTCGATCTCGTGCTGGCCCTGTGCGACGGCGTACTCGGCGGTGCGCTGGAGCAGTTCGTGGGTGCGGCGGCTGAGGAGCCGCGTGATGTCGACCGGGCGTCCCAGCGGTACGGATCGCTGGGCGCCGGCCTGCTGGGCCGCGATGAGCCGGGCGAGGAACGCGTCGAACGCGTCGTCGCCACCGGTCGGACCGAAGGGTGCTGGCAACGGGACCTCCTGGGAACTTGAGTGCCTTCGACTCAATGCAACGCAGGAGGAGCGGCGCCATTCCCCACCGGTGGAGGAACCTGCGTCGGTTCGACTCAGGTCCGCGCGATCGGTGCCGTGGACGCCTCGGTGACCCGGACGAGGTCCTCGGGGGCGACCTCGATGTCGAACCCACGACGTCCACCCGAGACGAAGATGCTCGGGTGCTCGAGGGCCGACGCGTCGACGACCGTGCGCAGGCGGGTCTTCTGGCCGACCGGGCTGATGCCGCCGACCACGTACCCGGTCCGCTTCTCGGCGAGGGCCGGCTGCGCGAGCGTGGCCTTCTTCCCGCCGAGCGCCGCTGCGATCGCCTTGAGGTCGAGCCGGTCCGCGACGGGGACGACCGCCACCGCCAGCTGACCGTCGACGGCGACCACGAGGGTCTTGAAGACCTGGTCCTCGCGGAGCCCGAGCGCCGCCGCCGCCTCCTCGCCGAAGTTCGTCGCGGTCTCGTGGTGCTCGTACACGTGCGGCGTGAACGGGATCCCCGCCCGCTCGAGGGCGAGGGTCGCTGGGGTGCTCGGCGATCCTGCGGTCATGGCCCGATCCTGCCCGCCCGAGCCTGCCGGTCGACCGCGGCACGCGGGGGTTACGCTGAACGGACCATGACCGTCGTCGAACTCCTCCTGCGTGCCCTCGCGGTGCTGCAGACCGGCGACGCCGCACTGCTCGGTCCCGGCGGTTCCCCGGCTCCCCTGCTCGCCGTGGCCGCACTCGGGCTCGCGGCGGTCGCGGTCACCGTGCTCGTCGTCCGCCTGCTCGCGACCGTGCTCGGTGTCGATCCGGACGCCGGCCGTGCCGAGCGGACCGGCGCGGCGGTGGAGCGGCCGACGCGGATCGCGTGGAGCCACCCGGACGCCGACGGCCAGGTGCGGTCGCGAGCACCGGGAGTGCCGACACCGGCCTGACCGCCCGCGGGTGGTCGGGTCACGTCGTCGTCGACCCCTCCACCGAACGGAACGTCATGGACCTCTCCACCCTGCCCGTCGTCAGCACCCTGCTGCAGGCGGGCGCCGACCTGCTCACCTCCCTCACCGCCGCGCTCTCCCCCGTCGCCGGGAGCGCGGCCGCCGCGCTCGCGGTCGTCGCGCTCACCCTGGTCGTGCGCATCGTGCTCGTCCCGCTCTCCGTGCTGCAGGTGCGTGCCGAGCGGGACCGCCGACGCCTCGCGCCGCAGCTCGCCGCGCTCCGCCGTCGGTACGGGTCCGACACCCGCCGTCTGCAGGAGGCCGTGCAGCGCCTGTACACCTCGGAACGCGTCTCCCCGCTGGCCGGATGCCTGCCGGTGCTCGCGCAGGCGCCGGTCCTGTCGCTCGTGTACGCCCTGTTCACCCACGCCTCGATCGCCGGAGTCGCGAACACGCTGCTCGACGCGACACTGGTCGGGATCCCGCTCGGGCACACGCTGCTCGCCGTGGTCGCATCCCCGCTCTGGGGCCACGCCTGGGTGGTGCTCGTGCTGCTCGCCGTCCTCGCGGTGGCGGTCGAGGCGTCACGTCGAGCCGCGGCGCGCTGGAACCCCGTCGAGCGACCCTCGGGGCAGCCGGGGGCCGGAGCCTCCGCGGTGCTGGTCCGGTGGGCGCCCTTCGTGTCGGTGGTCTTCGCCGCGGTGGTGCCGCTCGCCGCCACGCTGTACGTCGTCACGAGCGCGGTCTGGGCGCTCGGGGAACGAGCGGTGCTGCGACGCCTGGTGCGCTGAGGCCGGTACAGCAGCCGAGGGGTCAGCCGCCCTGGCCCTCCTGCTGCGGGCCCTGGTCGACCGGGTCGTACTCGGTGCCGCGACCCTGCTCCTCGTCCGGGGTGGGGACGTGCCGCTCGGTGCCGGCGCCGCCCGGGCTCGTCGCCACGTAGTCGGCCTCACCGGACTGGGTGTCGTGGCTCAGCGGCTCCAGGGTCTCGGGGTCGGCGTCGTGTCGGGTGGCGTCGTGTCGGGTGCCGTCGTGCCCGGTTCCTGCGTCGGTCGTCATGCGACCCGTCTACCCCTCGGGGACTGGACAGCCCCCCCGCGCTGGGGCCGGACGCCGCGCCGTCCGGGTGGGAACATGAGCGTGTCCGGTGCGTCCGGACCGGGAGCGCGCATGGCCGACGAGGACGTCACGGCGGAACGGGCACGACTGGAGGCCCTCGCATGGGGTGCCGGGGTCGAGCCGGCGGTCGCTGCGCGCGCTCGACTCGCGCTCCGGGCACGTGACGGCGCCGAGCCGGTCGTGCAGGACACGCACGAGCCGCCGCCGCAGCAGCAGGAGCCGCCGGAGCCACCGCAGCAGGAGTCGCAGCAGACCACGCTGGCGTCGGGCACCGGAGCGGCAGGGCCGACCGGTGACGACCGACCGGCCACGGGAGCGGGCGCGGTCCGTGACGGGAGTGTGGCGGGCCTCCCGGCCGGGCCGGGCACGTGGCGGACGCGCGCGAGCGGGCTGCTCTGGACCGCGCGCCCCCGCGTCTGGATCGCGCTCGGCGCCGCGGTCGTCGTCGGCCTGGCGTTCGCGGCGGGCACGCTGGTCGGGACCTCCGACGGCGAGCGGGTCGCCGCGCCGAGCACGACACCGACACCCGGGGCGATCACGCTCGAGGAGCTCCTCGACATCCCGCAGACCTACGCGGACCAGCTGCCGGGACCGGTCGAGGCTCCGGTGAGCCTCCGGACGACGCGCCTGGTCTTCACGAACCGCGCACTGGACGGCAGCGCCTTCGAGACCCCGTGGAACGTGTGGGCGGGGGTCGGGACCGACCGCGAGACGATCTGCCTGGTGGCGACCGCGAACCGCCTCGAGTCGACCACGGCGTGCTACCCGCGGGAGGACGCCCTGCACGGGAACGTGTCGCTCTCCGCGCAGTCGGCGAGCGGGACGCTGACGATCACCCTGCGCGGTGGCGGGGTGCAGGGCACGGTGACGAACGAGAACTGACCGGGAATGCTCGTCCGAGCATCTCGTTGGAGCGCTACAAGAATCTTCGGCGGCCCCCTCGCGCGATCCGGATGCTCCGTGCAACACTGGATGAGCGCACTCGCCGTGGAGTCGTCACAACACCGGGTCGTCCGACCCGCACCACACCCACCGCGAGCGCGCACCGCGCACCGCCGTCACGACGGCCGGTCCGACGCGTGCTCCGGCGTTCCCCGGAGGAGGTCAGCAAGCGTGTCCACCAACACCACCACCTCGGCCGTGTCGACGAACACGCGGCCGATCACCGTCACCACCCAGTCGATCGTCGGCATCGCCGTGCTCGGGCTCGCCACCTTCTTCGCGATCACCACCGAGCTCATGCCGGTCGGGCTGCTCGGCACGATGAGCCGCGACCTCGGGGTCAGCGAGTCCACGATGGGCATCGTCGTCACCGTCTACGCGGCAGCCGTCGCGATCCTCGCCCTCCCGCTGACGTCACTGACGGCACGGCTCCCCCGCAAGGCGGTGCTGGTGTCGACCCTGGGGGGCTACGCGGTCTCGAACCTGCTGGTCGCCCTCGCGCCGAGCTTCGCCGTGGTCTGCGCAGGTCGGGTCGTCGGCGGTGTGGCGCACGCGCTCTTCTTCTCGGTGGCGTCCGCCTACGCGACGCGGATCGTCCCGCCGCGGCTCGCGGGTCGGGCGATCGCGTTCGTCTACTCCGGCAGCTCGCTCGGCTTCGTCCTCGGCGTTCCGCTCGCCACGTGGGTCGCGCAGACGATCGGGTGGCGTCCGGCCGTGGGATCCGTCGCGCTCGCCGCAGCCGCGCTCGCGCTGGTCGCGCTGGCGTTCCTGCCCGCGGTGGGCGGGACCGCCTCACCGCACGTCGGCTCGCCGCGTGCCTGGGCGCGCACGGGGCTGCTCTCCGTCATCGTCGCCGACCTGCTGCTCTTCGCCGGGCACTACGTCGTCTACACCTACATCGGGCCGTACGCGATCGACGCCGGACTCGACGCCGGCATGGTGAGCGGAGCGCTCCTCGTGCTCGGCGGGACCGGCATCGTCGGCCTCTGGCTCGCCGGCATGTTCGTCGACCGGGCACCGCGGCAGACCCTGGTCGCGGCGGTCGCGGTGATGGCTGCCGCCTTCGCCGTGCTGCCGTTCGTGCACGGGTCGCTGCTCGGCACGATGGTGGTCGCAGGCGTCTGGATGGCGGCGAACGGCACGACCGGCACGCTGTTCATGGCCGCGGCGATCCGCACGGGCGGCGTCTCCCCCGACATCGCCGGTGCCCTGGTGAACGGCGCGTCGAACATCGGCATCGCCGGCGGCGCCGCCGTGGGCGGTCAGGCGCTCGGAGCGGTCGGCCTGCAGTACCTGCCCTTCGCCGGGGCCGTCGTGCTGGTCGGCTCGCTCGGCGTCGTGCTCGCAGCGCGCCGTGGCTTCCCGGTGCACTCGCACACGCAGGAGCACCTGTCGACGACCTCGATCGAGGCGATCACGTCGTCGCTGGCCGTCGTCACGAGCTCGGTCCCCGTCGTCAGCCGCGCGATCGCGACCATCACCGGGTCCGTGGGCGTCGTCACGGGCTCCGTCTCGACCGCCACCGGGTCGGTGCGGTCCCGGCGGCGCCGCTGAGCCGGGAGCAGCGCTCCGTGCGTCACCCGTCGTCGGTCGCCGCGACCAGTCGATCGAGACAGGCCACCTGACCGGAGACGAGCAGCTCGCGGGCCTCGTCGACGGCCACCCACCGCGCGTCGTCCACCTCGGGGACCTCCACGAACCGTCCGGACCCACGCGGGAGCTCGACCTGCACGGTGTTGCTCCGCACCTCGTCGACCACGAAGCCGTCCGCCCGCAGGGCGAAGACCCGGACGCGCTTCCCGGAGGCCTGCCGGACCTCGCCGAGGTCGAGCACGGGGCCGTCCGGAGCGGGGACGCCGATCTCCTCGGCGAACTCGCGGCGTGCCGTGGCGAGGGGGTCCTCCCCGTCCTCGAGGAGCCCCTTCGGGATCGACCACGCGCGTGGACGACGACGCCAGAACGGCCCACCCATGTGCGCGACGAGGACCTCGAGTGACCCGTCGACCGGCGATCGACGGTGCAGCAGGAGCCCGGCGCTGGTGACCACCGGTCGAGCCTACGACCCGCCGTCGCGCAGCGGTCAGCCCGCGAGCGTCCGGAGCTCGGCCGCGAGCTGCCGGGTCAGCCATGCGACGCCGCGCCCGTTCGGGTGCAGGGCCCCGGGCTCCATGTCGATGCGGCTCAGGTCCCCGGCCCCGGAGAGCGAGACGCCGGCGACGTACGGGTCGTCGGTGGCGCAGGCCGAGTGCGCCTGCGTTGCGGCGAACACGTCGACGAACGGGACCCCCGCGGCCTCGGCGGCGGACGCCGAGACCTCGTTCAAGGACTCCTGGACGTCGTGCAGGTACCGGACGTCGCTGTTCGTGAACGGGTAGGTGTCCCGGGGGAACGACCCCACCAGCGACCCGAGGTCGAGCGCCGATCGGAAGCAGCCCCCCGCCGGCGTGTGCGCGGCGTCCGGGAAGATCGCCGGGTACCCCAGGAAGACCACGACAGCGTTCGGAGCGGCCTGTCGGATCGCGGCCAGCGTGTCGGCGATCCCGAGTGCGACCCGCGAGCGGATCCGCACGTCGAGGTCGTCCACGCCGTCGTGCACCAGCGTGCTGCGGCACGACGGTGCATCACGGCCGGAGAACACCGGCCCGCGGGACGACAGCGCGAGGCAGGACGCGGCGGTGCCGAACAGGTCGGCGTCGTTGCCGCCGATCGTCAGCGTGACGAGCCGGGTGTCCTCGGACAGCGCGCTGACCTGGGGCGGCACGCCGCGGAACTGGTGACCGGACACCACGTCACGGCTGGTGGCGCCGGCGCACGTGACGTCGGTTAGGTCGAAGCCGAAGCGCGCTGCGAGCCGGTGCGGGTAGTCACGCGCGGACTGGCCGCAGGCGCTGGTCGGCAGGCGCGTGGGATCGGACAGGCCGTAGCCGGCCGAGTACGAGTCACCGAGGGCGACGTACTCGCTGCCGGGTGGCAGGTCGGACAGCGTCTCGTCGGGGTCGTCCGTGACCGGGTAGGGCGCGGGCACCGGCCACATCGGCGCCGCGACGGCACGCTCGCCAGGCACCCCCACGAACGAGCCCACGCCGGCGATCGGGCTCCACGGCGCGACGACGGTCGCGGCGAGGACGGCGAGCACGGCGGCGACGGCGGTGAGCCGCTTCGGGCGGGCAGTGCGGTGCAGGGGGTCCTCCGGGTGGACACGGCGACGGGACGGGCAAGGTTACCTGCCCGTCCCGAGCGGCGGTGTCAGCGTCGGCCCAGGCGCCGTTCGCCGTTGCTGCCGGTCTGGTACCGCAGCCCGTAGTGCTCGTACAGCACCGGCTCGGTCGAGGCCTCGAGCTCGCCGTCGGTGGGGATCGACGGCGCGTCCTTGACGAGCTTCTTCGAGAAGGTCACGAGCAGGTGCTTCGGCGCCACCGTCGCACCGACGAGCGGGACGAAGAGCAGCTTCTGGAACCCGGGCAGCCCGGTCGTGACGGCGCCGAAGGCGGGCTCGGACGTCGCGGTGTCGTAGTAGATGCTCTCGAGCGTGCCGATCTTGTCGTCGGTCTCGTCGACGACGGGCAGGCCGATCCAGTCACGGATGTTGGCGGCTTCGAACACGGGGCGCTCCCTTCGAGCAGGACAGGTACGCCTCGACGCTACCGACGAGCACTCGGCGGGTTCACGGCGAAGCGGTCGGAGCGGCCGGCGCGGCAGCGGCAGCGGCAGCGGCAGCGGCAGCGGCAGCATCGACCGGCAGCGAGTCGACCGCCGCGAGCACGTCGTCGACCCCGACCGCCAGGAGCGCCGGGTCCGGGTCCTCGGCGAACACGTCACCGCGCCGGACGGACGCGTCCGTGAGCACCACGTGCGGACCGGAGGCGGGCGGACCCCACGACTCGGGCGGTGCCGGACCGAAGACCACGACGGACGGGATCCCGTAGGCGGAGGCGAGGTGGGCCGCCCCGGTGTCGACCGTCACGACGAGCGCGGCCGAGGCGATGACGCCCGCGAACGCCTGCAGCTCCAGCGCACCGGCGAGGACCGCCTCCGGCGGCAGGCCGGCCGTCCGTGCGACGGTGGCGGCGCGCTCGACGTCGTCCGCGCCTCCCGTCAGCACCACGTCGAGACCGCGGTCCCGCAGCCCGCGCACCACGTCCGCGAACCGGTCGGTCGGCCAGTGCCGCGCACCGTGGAAGGCACCGATGTGCACGACGGCGGCACCGGGCGCGACGGACGGCGCGACGGGCCGTGCGATGGCGACCTCGTCCGGGTCGGCGGGGATGCCGTGCCAGGTCATCAGGTCCGCCCAGCGCTCCCGCTCGTGGACGTCGTCGGGCCACTCCGGGCCCTCGTAGCCGTGCGTCGGGTCGGCGTGGCCGATCACCCGTCGGGCACCGAGCGCGGCGACGAGGTCGGACGACTCCGGCCCGGCGCCGTGCAGGTTGACCACGACGTCGACCGCGCCGGCGGGGGCGGCGATCGGGTGGTCGAGGCCGTGCTGCGCGAGGTGCACGTTGACCGGCAGCAGCTCGACGACCGGGGCGAGCCACGCGGTCGTCGCCAGGGTGATCCGGTGACCGGGGAACGCCCGGCGGAGTGCGTGCAGGGCGGGGACGGCGACGAGCGCGTCGCCGAGCTTGATGGCGCGCAGGACGAGCAGGTCCGGGCGTCCGTCGGACGGGGGCAGGGCGGGGACGGCGGTCACGGTCCGACGGTATCCGGCCACGCCTGGGCCGGTTCCCGGCCGGCGGACGGTACCAAGGAGCATGGCTCTCGCGAAGGACCGTGTCGTCCGCGGTCTGCTCTTCGATCGTGACGACACCCTCGTCATCGACGTCCCGTACAACGCCGACCCGCACAAGGTCGTCCCCGTGCCCGGTGCGCACCGGGCGGTGGAGCGTGCCCGTGCCGCCGGCCTGCGCGTCGGGGTCGTGACGAACCAGTCGGCGATCGCGAAGGGCCTGGCGACCCGCGAGCAGGTCGACGCGACGAACGCCCGGGTGGACGAACTGGTCGGCCCGTTCGACGTCTGGTGTGTCTGCCCGCACGACGCCGGCGACGGGTGCGCCTGCCGCAAGCCGCGTCCGGGCATGGTGCTCGACGCGGCCCGTCGGCTCGGGCTCGACCCGTCGGAGGTCGTCGTCGTCGGGGACATCGGTGCCGACGTCGGGGCCGCCGCCGCCGCGGGTGCGCAGGGGATCCTGGTGCCGACCCCGCGGACGCGCACCGCGGAGGTGGACGAGGCCGGGACCGTCGCGACCTCCCTCGACGACGCCGTGTCCCTGGTGCTGGCCCGCGTCCCGGCAGCGCTCGCGTGAGCCGTCCCGAGCACACGCGTGCCGTGCCGACGTCGGGCAGCGCGCGCAGCGGCCCGCGTGTCCTGGTCGTCCGGCTCGACTCGTTCGGCGACGTCCTGGTCGCCGGGCCCGCCGTCCGCGCCGTCGCCGCCGGCGCCTCGCACGTCACGATGCTCTGCGGTCCGCAGGGGTCGCCGGCAGCCGAACTGCTGCCCGGGGTCGACCGGGTGCGCGTCTGGGCGGCACCGTGGGTCACCGAGACCGCCCGACCGATCGACGACGCACTGCTCGGCGAGTTCCGCGCGCTGGTCACCGAGGAGCAGCCCGACGAGGCCGTCGTCCTCACCTCGTTCCACCAGTCGCCCCTGCCGGTCGCCCTGCTGCTCCGGCTCGCGGGCGTGCCCCGGGTCTCCGGCGCGTCGGTCGACCACCCCGGGTCGCTGCTCGACGTCCGACTCCGGCCCGGGGAGGACCTGCCCGAGGGCCTCCCCGAGCCCGAGCGTGCCCTCCGCATCGCCGAGGCCGCCGGGTTCGCCCTGCCGCCGGGGGACGACGGGAGGCTCGTGGTGCGGCACGACGCCGTCGCACCGCCCGAGGTGGCCGCCCTGGACCGCTACGTCGTCGTCCACCCCGGCGCGAGCGTCCCCGCACGCTCCTGGCCGGAGGGACACCACCGCGCCCTCGTCGCCGCGTACGCCGAGCGCGGGGTCCCGGTGGTCGTCACGGGCAGCCCGGGCGAGCGGGACCTCACCGCGGCCGTCGCGGGCGACACCGCGGTCGACCTCGGCGGTCGGACGTCGCCCGCAGAGCTCGCCGCGGTGCTCGCCGGTGCCGAGGTCGTCGTCGTCGGGAACACCGGCCCGGCGCACCTCGCTGCCGCGGTGGGCGCGAGGATCGTGAGCCTGTTCTCCCCCGTCGTGCCCGCCGTGAAGTGGGCGCCCTACACGCCGCAGGTCGAGCTGCTCGGCGACCAGTCCGCCGCCTGCCGCCTGAGCCGGGCGCGCGAGTGCCCGGTCCCGGGGCACCCGTGCCTGTCCGGAGTGCGCGTGAAGGACGTCCTCGCAGCACACGGACGCCTGCTGGCAGGCGGGGACGGGTCCGGACCCGTCGGGCGCGGCACTGCGCTCCGCGGATGAAGCCGGAGAAGCTGCGAGGAGCACCAGCGGTGCTCCCGTAGCGTGCGCCACTGCTCCTCCTGCTCCTCTTCCCGGCACCCGCGCAGCGCGCGCGAGCGTCGACGGAGCAGCTGTCCGGAGGGGCACCGACCCGTCGAAAGGCCCTGCATGCGGATCCTCGTGTGGCACGTGCACGGCGGCTGGATGGACGCCTTCGTCCGCGGCCCCCACGAGTACCTCATCCCGACCACCCCGGCCCGCGACGGCTGGGGGCTCGGACGCGGCGGGCGGGACTGGCCGACGAACGCGATCGAGATCGACCCGGCGGACATCGCCGCCGCCGAGGTCGACGTGGTCGTCCTGCAGCGCACCGAGGAGCTCGAGGAGGCCAGGCGCCTGCTCGGCGGACGCCAGGTGCCGACGGTCTTCGTCGAGCACAACGCCCCGCGGGTCGACGTCCCGAGCAGCCTGCACCCGATGCGGGACCGCGGCGACCTGGTGATCGCGCACGTGACGCACTGGAACGCCCTGATGTGGGACTGCGGCACGACCCGCACCACGGTGGTCGAGCACGGTGTCGTCGACCCGGGGCCGCTGTACACCGGCGAGCTCGAGCGCTTCGGCGTCGTGATCAACGAGCCGGTCCGTCGCGGCCGCGTGGTCGGCACCGACCTGCTCCCCCGCTTCGCCGAGGTCGCGCCCGTCGACCTCTGGGGCATGGGCACCGACCGCCTGCCCGAACTCGGGTTCGGTGACCGTGTCGTCGCCCTCGGCGACGTGCCCGCCGACCCGATGCACGCCGCGCTCGCACAGCGGCGCGCCTACGTGCACCCGAACCGGTGGACGTCGCTCGGCCTGTCGCTGATCGAGGCGATGCACATGGCGATGCCGGTCCTCGTGCTCGCGACGACCGACGCACCGCGGACCGTGCCCGCCGAGGCCGGCGCGATCGCGACCGACGTCGACGACCTGGTCCGTGCCTCCAGGACGCTCCTGGAGGACCCCGAGGAGGCCCGCCGCCGCGGTGCCGTCGCCCGTGAGGCCGCGCTTGCGCGGCACGCGCTCGGCCGGTACCTGGCGGACTGGGACGACCTCCTCGACGACGCCGTCGCGCGTGGTGCGCGACGCGGACGCGCGGCGGACGCCGCACTGGAAGGGAGCCTCCGATGAAGATCGCGATGGTGTCCGAGCACGCGAGCCCGCTCGCGGTGCTCGGCGGAGTCGACGCCGGTGGACAGAACGTGCACGTCGCCGAGCTCTCCGGAGCCCTGGCGGACCGCGGCCACCAGGTGACCGTGTACACGCGGCGCGACGACGCCGACCAGCCCGTCCGCGTGCTCCTGCGCCCCGGCGTCGAGGTCGTGCACGTCGACGCCGGTCCCGCCCGGCACGTGCCGAAGGACGACCTCTTCCCGTTCATGGACACGTTCGCGTCGGTGCTCGCGGCGGAGTGGTTCGTCGACCGTCCCGACGTGGTGCACGGGCACTTCTGGATGTCCGGGCACGCCGCGCTCGAGGCCGTCAAGCAGGTCCACGCCCGGACCGGCGGTGTCCGGATCCCCGTCGTGCAGACCTTCCACGCGCTGGGCGTCGTCAAGCGTCGCCACCAGGGCACCGCCGACACGAGCCCCGCCGAGCGCGAGTGGATCGAGCCCGCCGTCGGCCGGAGCGTCGACCAGGTCGTCGCGACGTGCTCCGACGAGGCCTTCGAGCTCAAGGCGCTCGGCGTGCCGCTGCACGCCATCTCCGTGGTGCCGTGCGGGGTCGACACCGAGCTCTTCCGGCCGGACGGCCCCGTCGAGGAGCGCGGACGCCCCCACCGGGTCCTGACCGCGTCCCGCCTGGTGCGCCGGAAGGGCGTCGGCACGACCATCGCCGCCCTCGCGAAGCTGCTGGACGAGGGCCGAGAGGCCGAGCTCGTCGTCGTCGGCGGTGCCGGCACCGCCGGGGCCGACCTGGCCGACGACCCGGAGTACCAGCGCCTCGACGCCCTCGCCCGGTCCCTCGGCGTCCGGGAGCACGTGACCTTCCGCGGCCAGCTCGGGCAGCACGACATGCCCGCCGTCTACCGCAGCGCCGACGTCGTCGTCTGCGCCCCCTGGTACGAGCCCTTCGGGATCGTGCCGCTCGAGGCCATGGCGTGCGGCCGCCCCGTCGTCGCGTCGAGCGTCGGTGGCCTGATCGACACCGTCGTGGAGGACGCCACCGGCCTGCACGTCCCGCCCCGCGACGAGGACGCCGTGGCCGCCGCCGTCGGCGCGATCCTCGACGACCCCCAGCGCCGCGACGCCTACGGACGCGCCGGACGCGAACGCGCCGAGGCCCGGTACACCTGGCACAAGGTCGCCGCCGAGAGCGAGCGCGTCTACGAGCGGCTCGTCGCCGGTGCCGCGAACGGCCTCGCCGCGCCCGTGGCCGCGACCGGCACCGACACCGCACCCGGGTCGAACGAGCCCGTCACGATCACCCCCGCCACGACCACCCCGGGCGCCCGTCCCGGACGCGCCGGACGGACCGCCCGCCCGACGCCCGCGGTGCTGCCGCACCAGACGGAGAGGACCGCACGATGACCATCGAGCAGCAGACCGGCACCCGCGAGCCGGAGACCGGGAGCGCCAGCGTCCGGACCGTCGTCGACCACATCGCCGCCTCGGTGCCCGTGATCGCGTCGCTCGTCGACCACAAGGACCACATCGCCGCGTGGGCGGACGACATCGCCGCGCGGCTCGTCGCCGGCCGTCGGCTGCTCGCCGCGGGCAACGGCGGGTCGGCCGCGGAGGCGCAGCACCTGACCTCCGAGCTCACCGGCCGCTTCGACGGGGACCGCCCGGCGTACTCGGCGATCTCCCTGCACGCCGAGAGCTCCGCCGTCACCGCGATCGGCAACGACTACGGCTACGACCAGGTCTTCGCCCGCCAGGTCACGGCGCACGCCCGCGCCGGTGACGTCGTCGTGCTCCTCAGCACGAGCGGCAAGAGCCCGAACCTGCTCCGCGCCGCCGAGGCCGCGCGGGCCGTCGGTGCCCGCTCGATCGCGATGACCGGTCCCGGCCCGAACCCGCTCGCCGACGCCGTCGACGACGCGATCCGCATCGAGGGCCCGTCGGCCAACGTGCAGGAGGCGCAGCTCGTCCTCGTGCACGCCCTGTGCCGTGCGATGGAGCCGGCACTGCGCCGCGGTGGCCGCCGGTGACCGCACACGACAGCACCGCCGGTCAGGCGCACGCCGACGGCACCCGGCGCCGCATCGTCGTGGTCGGCGACACCCTGCTCGACGTCGACGTCTCGGGCACCAGCGAGCGGCTCAGCCCGGACGCCCCGGTGCCCGTCGTCGACGTCCGCACCGACGACCGCCGCGCCGGTGGTGCCGGCCTGGTCGCGTCGATGCTCGTGCGGGACGGCCACGACGTGACGCTCGTCACCGTGCTCAGCGACGACGACCGCGCCGACGAGATCCGCGCCCTGCTGCCCGACGTCCGGGTGGTCGCCGGCCCCTCCGGAGCCCCGACCCCGGTCAAGACCCGCGTCCGCGTGGTCGACCACGCGCTCGTCCGGATCGACGAGGGGTGCGCCACCCCACCCGTCCCCGGGACCACGCCCGAGATGACCGCCGCGCTCGAGGGTGCCGACGCGATCGTCGTGGCCGACTACGGCCGCGGTGTCGCAGCGTCCGAGGGGCTGCGCGACGCCCTGGCCACCGTGGCCCGCACCACGCCGGTGGTCTGGGACCCGCACCCGAAGGGCGCCTCCCCCGTCGCCGGCACCGCCGTCGTCACGCCGAACACCAGCGAGGCCCGACGCTTCACCGACCTGTCCGGCGAGGGCGTCCCCTTCGCCACCGACGCCGCCGCCGAACTCGTCCGCACCTGGGACGTCGCCGCGGTCGCCGTCACGATGGGCGACCGCGGTGCCCTCGTCGCCTCCCGCCGCAGCGGCGACGGGACCGGCCCGGGTGCGCTCGACAGCCGCTTCGTCCCGGCCCCGTCCGTGACCGCCGGCGACCCCTGCGGCGCCGGCGACCGGCTCGCCGCGGGCGTCGCGATCGCCCTCGCCGAGGGTGCGGACGTCACCGACGCCGTCGCCGCCGGCGTGCTCGCCGCCTCCGAGTACCTGGCGGCCGGCGGGGTGACGGCGCTCTTCGCCGACGACGGTCCCGCACCGGTGCCCGTCCCCGGTGTCGACCGCGACGCGCTGCGCGTCGTGCACGAGGTCCGGAGCGCCGGCGGGACGGTCGTCGCGACCGGTGGCTGCTTCGACCTGCTGCACGCCGGGCACGCCCGCACGCTCTCCGCGGCCCGGGCGCTCGGCGACTGCCTGGTCGTCTGCCTCAACTCGGACGACTCGGTCCGCGCCCTGAAGGGCCCGGAGCGACCGATCATGACGCAGGACGACCGGGTCGAGCTGCTGCTTGCACTCGACTGCGTCGACGCGGTGGTCGTCTTCGACGAGCACACCCCGGACGAGGCGCTCCGCCGCTTCCACCCGGACGTCTGGGCGAAGGGCGGCGACTACGCGGCCAGCGAGCTCCCCGAGGCGGCCACGCTCGCCGAGTGGGGCGGCCGGGTCGTCACCGTCCCGTTCCACCCCGGTCGGTCCACCACACGGCTCGCCGCCGCACTCGCCGCGGTCGGCTGACCCGAGCGACCCGACCACGTGACGGACGGGAGGCGCGGCGCACCGCCGCCACGCGCCTCCCGTCCGGCACCGGTCACCACACACGTCCCGTCGGCACCGCCGGCGGACCGGCACCACGCCACTCCCGGAAGGAAGTCCATGCCCGTCCCCACCACCCCCATCGGCCGCGTCCTCGTCACCGGCGGCGCCTCGGGTCTCGGCGCGGCGGTCGTCGCCGCGGTCGCCGAGGCCGGCGGCACCCCGATCGTCCTCGACCTGCGCGTCGACGGCGTGCCGGAGGGCACCGACGCCGTCGCCGTGGACGTCACGGACACCGAGGCGACCGAGCGCGCCGTCCGCGAGGCAGCCGAGCGCCACGGTGGCCTCGACGCCGTCGTGACCGCCGCGGGCATCGACAAGCCCGCCCCGATCGGCGGGATCTCCTCCGGCGACTGGGAGCGCATCGTCGGCGTGAACCTGCTCGGCACCGCCGCCGTCGTGCGCGCGGCGCTCCCCGCCCTCGAGGCGACGCACGGTCGCGTCGTGACGATCTCGTCGTCGCTCGCGCTGAAGGGCGTCGGCGACGGCACGGCCTACTCGGCGTCGAAGTTCGGCGTGCGTGGCTTCTCGCAGGCGCTGGCCGCCGAGACCGCCGGACGCATCGGCGTGACGAACATCATCCCCGCGGGCATGCGCACCGCGTTCTTCGAGGGCCGGACCGAGCAGTACAAGCCGGGTCCGGACGCGCAGCTCATCGAGCCGGAGTACGTGGCGAACTCGATCCTGTTCGCGCTGTCGCAGCCCGCCGGGTGCGAGATCCGCGAGCTGTCGATCATGCCGGCGACGGAGCCCAGCTGGCCGTAGGCACCCGCTTACGACGCGACGGGAGGCGCGGTGCCGCACGGCACCGCGCCTCCCGTCGCGTCCGTGGCCGGCCCGCTCCGTCGGTCGCCTCCGTCCGCCGAGCGGGCCAGATCTGTCACGCTCGGCAACGCCCGACGACGGATTGCGCCCGCACGACGGCACGCCTACGGCATGTCCTGCCCGGTCGGGGTCGTCCCCGTCTGCCCGGACTCGTTCGCGTCCGCTCGCTCCCGCCCTGCCGAGCGGGCCCGATCTGTCACGCTCGGCACCACCCGACGACGGATCCCGCCCGCACGACGCAACGCGCGTGGCAAGTCCGGCCCGCTCGCGCGGATCGCGGCGGGGCCGGAGCCGACTTCCGGGCGCACCCCAGCGCCGGCTCAGGCGACCGGTTCGGCTGCGCGCTCCCGAGGCCGCACCGTGGCGAGCAGGTCCTCGACGTCGGCGAGCACGGCCTCGGGCTGCACCTCGTCGACGTAGGACGGGTCGTGCTCGCAGCGCTCCGCGGTCCACCCGACCTGCGTGACGTCGACGCCGCACACCGGGCAGCGCGTCACGAAGGACATGTGCACCCGGTGCCGTCCGCGGTCGATCGGGCCCGCGTTCACGACGTTGCCGAACCAGAACACGCCGACCGTGGGCGTGCCGACCGCGACGGCGAGGTGTCGCGGGCCGGAGTCGTCGCCGACCATGACGTCGGCAGCGGCGAGCACCGCGGGGAGCTCGGTGAGCGGCAGGGCGTCGGTCAGGTCGTGCAGTCGGTCCTGCAGCGCCACCGGGACCGCCCCGCGGATCGCCTGCGCGGCAGGCACGTCGGTCGCGTCGCCGACGAGCACGACGTCGTCGCCGGCGTCGAGCCGCGCGGACACCACGGCCGCGAACCGCTCGGGGCTCCAGCGCCGACGTGGATCGGTCGCGCCCGGGTGCACCGCGACGAGGTGCCCGCGCACGTCGAGCCGGTCGCGCACGGCCTGCCGCTCCTCCTCGGTGACGTCCACCCGTGGGTCGAGGGTGACGGGCGCGGCACCGGCCAGGGACACGACCTCGAGCCCGCGGAGCACCTCGTGCTGGTAGTAGACGTAGCGGACCCAGCGCTCGAGCACCTCGGCGTCCTCGGTGGCGGTGCCGACGGTGTGCGGCGCGGCGAGGCGGAGCAGGAACGGGTTCGAGTTCCGACCGCCACCGTGCAGCTGGACGGCGAGGTCGAACCGGCCGCGCAGCCGCGACTCGAAGTCCTCGAGCGTGGGGGCCCCGTCGCCGGCGTCGCGCACGCCGGGGACGACCGGGAGCTCCTCGAAGGCGTGCACGGCATCCGTCCGACCCCGCAGCAGCGCGGCGGCGGAGGGGCTGCCGAGCAGCGTGATGCGGGCGTCGGGGTACGCGGCGTGGAGCGCGTCGAGGGCGGGGACCGCGAACATCAGGTCTCCCAAGCCACCGCCGCGGAGCACCGCGATCTCCCGGACGTCGTCGAAGCGGTCTCCACCGTTGCCGATCAGTTGCACCAGACCCGTCTACCCGTTCCGAGCCGTGAGGACTGCCGGGCCGGACCGGGCGACGCGCCCCGCAGTGCGCTCCGCGGACCGAGGACGCGAAACCGGAGCCCCGCACAGGTGCCCCCGGGCAGCGTGGACCGGTACGCCCGTCTCCGGAAGGACACCATGAGCATCGCCACCCCGTCAGCGACCGCGACCGACACCGACCACCTGGTCGTCACCGACCCCGTCGACGGGTCGATCGCCACGACGACACCGCGCTCCACGCGCGAGGACGTCGTGAACGCGGTCGCGCGCGCACGGGCGGCCGCTCCCGGGTGGGCGCGCACCGCACCGGCGGAACGCGGAGCCCTCCTGCACGCCGCAGCAGCACACCTCCGCGAGCACGCCCAGGAGCTCGCCGACCTGAACACCCGCGAGACCGGCAAGGTGCCCGGCGACGCGATGGGCGGGGTGCAGGCCGGCATCGGGACCTTGGTGCAGTACGCCGAGCTCGGCCCGGTCCACCGTGGCGAGGCACTCCGCGGGCAGTTCGGCGCCGCGGACTGGTCGGTCCCCCACCCCCGTGGCGTCGTGCTCGCCCTGACGCCGTGGAACGACCCGGTGGCCGTCGCCCTCGGCATCCTGGGTGCCGCGATCGTCACCGGCAACACCGTCGTGCACAAGGGCAGCGAGCGGTGCCCCGGCACGATCGCCCGCCTGAACGCGCTGCTCGCCGAGGTCCTGCCGGAGGGTGTCCTGGTCGGCGTCGACGGCGACGCCGCGACCGGTGAGGCGCTGCTCGAGCAGGACGGCATCGACGTCTACGCCCACGTCGGCTCCACCGCCACCGGCGACCGCCTCTCGGAGGTCGCCGCAGGGACGCGCGCACACGTCATCCGCGAGAACGGCGGCAACGACGCGGTCGTCGTCGACGCCGACGTCGACCCGACCTGGGCCGCCGCGCAGGTGGCACTCGGCGCCTTCGCCAACACGGGCCAGATCTGCACGAGCGTCGAGCGGGTCTACGTGCACCGCGACGTCGCCGAGGAGTTCACCGCCGCGCTCGTCGCCGAGGCCGAGCGCCGGACGGCGTCGTCCGCCGCCGAGTTCGGACCGCTCGTCGACGACCGGCTCCGCAGCACGGTGCAGGCGCACGTCGACGACGCCGTGCAGCGCGGCGCCGTGGTCCGGACGGGCGGCACGACCCCCGGAGGCGTCGGCACGTTCTACCCGGCCACCGTCCTGACCGACTGCACGGACGACATGCTCGTGGTGACCGAGGAGACCTTCGGTCCGATCGCACCGGTCCGGGTCGTCGAGTCGTTCGACGAGGGGCTGCGTCTCGCAGCGGCCGACCGGTACGGCCTCGCCGCGACGGTGCTCACCGGCGACACGGGCCACGCACTCCGTGCCGCTGCCGAGCTGCCCGTCGGCACCGTGAAGGTGAACGCCGTGTTCGGCGGCGCGCCGGGCGGCAGCGCCCAGCCCCGCGGGGCGTCGGGCGCCGGCTTCGGCTACGGCCCGCACCTGCTCGACGAGATGACGACCACCACCGTCGTCCACCTCGAAGCCGCTCCCGCCCGCACCACCACCGGAGGAACCCGATGACCGCCGACGTCCGTCTCGTCCGCGACCTGGTCGCCTCGGTCGACGACCGCGAACCCCTCGTCGTCGTCGTCGGCGACTGCATCCTCGACCGCTGGACGGTGGGCGAGGCCGAGCGCGTCTCCCGTGAGGCGCCCGCTCCGGTCGTCCGCGTGACCGAGACCGTCGCCGTGCCGGGCGGTGCGGCGAACACCGCGGTGAACGCCCGCGCCCTCGGTGCCCGCGTCCGCATGGTCGGCCTGATCGGCGACGACGAGTCGGGCCGCGTGCTCCGCGAGCGGCTCGAGTCCGCCGGCGTGGACACGACGTACCTGGTCGAGGTCGAGGGTGCGCGCACCACGACGAAGTCGCGGGTGGTCGGCGGCGACCGCGTGGTCGTCCGCGTCGACGAGATCGCCGCCGTGCCGGACGCCCGCGCAGGAGCCCGGCTCGGCGAGGCGGTCGCCCGCGCGGTCCGCTCCGCCGACGCCGCCGTCGTGTGCGACTACGGTCTCGGCGTGCAGCCCGAGGACGTCGTCCCCGTGCTCGACCGCGACCGGCCCGGCGCCGTGGTGGTCGACGCCCACGACCTCACCCGCTGGGCCGACCTGCACCCGGACCTCGTCACGCCGAACGCCGGCGAGACCGCCGGGCTGCTCGGGCGTGACCTCGGCACCGGCTCCGCCCGGGTACCGGTCGTGGTGGACGCCCGCCTCGAGGTCCTCGCGTGCAGCGGCGCCCGTGCGGCCGTCGTCACCCTCGACCGCGACGGGACCGTCCTGCTCGAGTCCGACGCCGACCAGGCCTTCCGCACCCGCGCCACCCCCGCCTCCGAGCAGCAGGCCTCGGGTGCGGGCGACACGTTCTGCGCCGCGGCCACGGTCGCCCTCGCCGTCCGCGCCCCGCTCCGCGACGCGATCACCGTCGCCCAGGCAGCGGCCGACGTCGTGGTCCGCGAGGCCGGTACGTCGGTCTGCACCGCCGCCGCGCTGATCGAGTCGGTCACGGCGCCCGCCGCGACCGTCGTCGACCACGACGACCTCGCGCTGGCCGTCGAGTCCGCCCGCGCCGCCGGCCGCCGGGTCGTGTTCACGAACGGCTGCTTCGACGTCGTGCACCGCGGGCACACCACCTACCTGCGGCAGGCCCGCGAGCTCGGTGACCTGCTCGTCGTCGCCCTCAACGACGACGACTCGGTCCGACGGCTGAAGGGTCCGGAGCGTCCGATCAACACCGCCGAGGACCGCGCCGGTGTCCTCGCCGCCCTCGCCTGCGTCGACCTGGTGACCGTCTTCGCGACCGACACCCCGATCCCGCTCATCGAGCGCCTGCGTCCCGAGGTCTACGTCAAGGGCGGCGACTACTCCCCCGAGATGCTCGAGGAGACGGGCGTCGTGCGGGCGTACGGCGGCGAGGTCGTGATGGTCGACTACGTTCCCGAGCACTCGACGACCGCCGTCGTGCGACGCATCCGCGAGGCCACCGCCGCTGCGGCTGCCGCGGCCGGCACGGCTCCGGCGACCGACGCCGCGGACTCCCCGGCACCCGCCGTCGAGCCCGACCCGGCACCGTGACCGCCGCCCGCTGGTCCGGCGCCTGGGCGCGCCCCCTGACGGACGACCGCGGACCGGCCGAGGTCGACGTCCTGGTCCCGACCGTCGGGCGGCCCGCCGAACTCGCCACCACGCTCGCCGGGCTGGCGGCGCAGACCGACGTCGACCTGCGCCTCGTCCTCAGCGACCAGTCCACGGGTCAGGACGCCGCCGCCGAGCCGGCGGTGGCCGCCATGCTGCGCGTCCTGGAGGCACAGGGCCGGCCCGTCACGCTCCTCGCCCACCCGGAACGGCGTGGCCTGGCGGAGCACCGGCAGCACCTCCTCGACCACGCCACCGCCCCTGCGGTGCTCTACCTCGACGACGACGTCTGGCTCGAGCCGGGCACCGTCCGCCGGATGCTCGACGCGCTCCGCGACCTCGGGTGCGGCTTCGTCGGGAGCGCCGTGCAGGGGCTGTCGTACCTGCAGGACCGCCGTCCGCACGAGACGGCCGTGTTCGAGCCGTGGGACGGTCCGGTCGTGCCCGAGGTGGTGCGCCGTGGGACGGCCGGCTTCGACCGGCTTTCGCTCCACAACGCCGCGAACCCGGCGCACGTCGCAGCGGAGCTCGACGTCGAGACCGGCGGGTGGGTGCCCTACCGGGTCGCCTGGGTCGGTGCGTGCGTCGTGTACGACCGCGCCGCGCTCGAACAGGTCGGTGGCTTCCGGTTCTGGGACGCCCTGCCCCCGCAGCACTCCGGCGAGGACGTCGTCGCCCAGTGGCGGGTCATGGAGCGCTTCGGCGGTGCGGGCATCCTGCCGTCCGGCGCGGTGCACCTCGAGAGCCCGACCACCGTGAACGACCGACGGGTCGACGCCCCGGACGTGCTCTTCGACGACCACGAGACGGCACCGCACCACCGCTGAGGCGCACCGCGCCGCCGCTGAGCGCACCGCGCCGCACCCGGACCGGCCGCGGGACGGACGCAGGCCGGCCGGCGGGATCGCCACGAGCCTCCCGGCCGGTCCGCCGGACGCGGGCCCCACCGGGCGTGCCCTGTGCCGCGAGCCGGTGCACAGGGCAGGATGGCCACACCACCAGTGACCAGGAGGACCACGATGGCGACGTTCACCCGAGGCTTCGGCGGCCGCCGCGACGACCGCGACGACCCGCGCATCCCGCCGGGACAGACCGTCGTCCGCGACTGGCCGGTGCTCTCCGCCGGAGCCACCCCGGACATCGCGCCCGAGGACTGGAGCTTCTCGATCCGGACCGAGTCGGGCCTGCACACCTGGTCGTGGGACGAGGTGCACGCGCTCGGCGTCGAGGACGTCACCGTCGACATCCACTGCGTCACCCACTGGACGAAGCTCGACATGCCGTGGCGCGGCGTCCCGCTCGACCGGCTCTTCGCGGACGTCGAGACCTCGCTCGACTTCTGCACGGTGCACAGCTTCGGCGGCTACACGACGAACGTGCCGCTCGACGAGCTCCTCGAGGGGCAGTCCTGGATCGCGTTCGAGGCGGACGGCGAGCCCCTGACCCCCGAGCACGGCGGCCCGGCCCGCCTGCTCGTGCCGCACCTGTACTTCTGGAAGAGCGCGAAGTGGGTGCGCGGCATCGTCATGCAGGCCGAGGACGAGCCCGGCTTCTGGGAGAACGCCGGCTACAACATGCACGGCGACCCCTGGAAGGAGGAGCGGTACTGGTGAGCACACCGCCCGTCGACGGCCTGGAGGCGCGGATCGCCCCGGGTGGCTCGGCTCCCGTCCGCAGACGGCCGGCCTGGCACCCCGCCACCGTCGCCTCCGTCGCGACCGAGACCCCGAACGCGCGTCGCATCGTCCTCGACGTGCCGACCTGGCCCGGCAACGACCCCGGCCAGCACCTCGACCTGCGGCTCACCGCCGAGGACGGCTACCAGGCCTCCCGCTCCTACTCGATCGCCTCGGCCGGTGCCGGCACCCGGGTCACGCTGGCCGTCGACCGGGTCGAGGGCGGCGAGGTCTCGCCCTTCCTCGTCGACGCGATCGACGTCGGCGACGCGGTCGACGTGCACGGCCCCCTCGGCGGGTGGTTCGTGTGGCGTCCGGGTGCGTCCGACCGGCCCGTGCAGTTGATCGCTGGCGGGTCGGGAATCGTCCCCCTGCTCCCGATGGTCACCGCGCACGCCGAGGCGGACGACCCGGTACCGTTCCGGCTGCTGTACGCCACCCGTACCCCGGAGGACGTCTTCTTCCGCGAGGAGCTCGACGCTGCCCTGCGTGCGACCGCACCGCTCGAGGTCACGCACGTGTACAGCCGACGGGCACCATCGGGATCGGGCGAGCCCGTGGGCCGGCTCACGCGGGAGCGTCTCGGTGGGTCGGTGCTCGGGCCCGACGTCGGCGCGCTCGTGTACGTCTGCGGGTCGACCCCGTTCGTCGAGCAGGTGCTGCGGTGGCTCGGCGAGCTCGGGCACGACCTGTCGGACGTCCGGGCGGAGCGCTTCGGCGGCGCCTGAGGGCGTGAGCCGGCTGGTGCACGACGAAGGCCCTGGTCGGTGACCAGGGCCTTCGTGTTCCGAGCGGATGACGAGATTCGAACTCGCGACCCTCACCTTGGCAAGGTGATGCGCTACCACTGCGCCACATCCGCGTACGGGAACACTCTACCCCGTTTCGGTCCCGCGCCCGTGATCCGGGGTGCGGCCGGGCGCGTCGTCCGTCGTTGCGCGGTCGCGGAATTGCGGGATTGCGGCATTGCGGGATTGCGGGAAACCGCACGGTGCGGTCGTCGACCAATCCGGATCCTCATCGGTTCCGGATGATCTCTCGGTGCCCGGCCCACACGACCGGAGCACCGGGGCGACCCACCCCCCGTCCGGCCGATCGCGGCGACCCGAACCCTGCGAGCGGCCGGACGGTCCCGGGTTCCCAGGCCCGACCGGGTTCACTCGGAGCATGAGCTACGTGCACGACAACCCCGGTGGCACCGAGGCACACGGTGTCGACCTGATCGACGGGGACGCCCCCGCGGTCCACATCCTGGTGCACGGTGACCTGCCGACGACGATCGAGCACGAGGGCCGCACCTGGCTCGCGACTGGCGACGCCCACGACGACGGCGACCCATCCGCTCCCCCGATCGCGATCTACCGTCCGGTCTGACGAGCGCCGTTGCCGGCCTCCGTCGGGCCGGCGTGTCCTGTCACGCGGGCGTCTTCCCTCAGTTCGGCGCTGTCGCAGCTGCCTGGCTCAGCAGGGAGACGATCGTCAGGTAGAGCCCGGAGGAGAGGACCGCTCCGGGCAGCAGGGCGAAGACGGCGACCGGGATCGCCCACAGCTGGTGCACCCCGGGCTTCCCGTCAGGCGGCGTGCTCGCCATGGCGGCGAACGAGGACGCCGAGACGAGCACCGCGAACGCCGCCGTCATGCACACGACCGCCCACGACTGGTACCCCCCGCTGACCATCGGGACGAGGAGCGGCAGGAAGAACATCGCGGGAGCAGCGACGAAGCCGATGCGGGAGACGATCCGGTAGGCCCGTCGGTCCCGGTCCGTCACCCGGTCGGTTCGCTGGTCGTCGGTCATCCCTCGCCCGTTCCCCGCAGGTCGTCGACGCTCCCGTCGAAGCACGTCGACTCCCCGGTCACGCTGTAGCGCTGGGGGAAGGCGTCGAAGCCGACGGACGTCACCGGGCCTCCGGCGCCGCGGACGCCGAGCAGGGGATCCGCTGATCCGCTCTCGAAGCGCTCGGCCGCGATGCCCTGCTCCTGCCACGCCTGCTCGACCCGTTCGACGTCCGCGGCCGGATCGACTCCCGCCGGTGCCACCCGTTCGACGATGTAGCTCCACCGGGCGCCGGGCGCAGCGCCTGCACGATCGCAGCGCTCCGCCGCAGGACCGCTGTACACGCTCCACTCGCCGCCGATCGACGCCGTGGTGTGCTCGACCACGTCGACGATCGACCGTTTCGCCTCGGACGCGTCCGCACGCGCTCCGCCGGAGCCGGCGCTGCAGGCTGACAGGACCGCTGCGGTCGCGACCAGCACGGCGACGCACGCGTTCGACCGGCGACTCATCGTTCCTCCTCCTGACCGCGCGCGGCACCACGAGTCGTGCGACCGACGACCGCGCCGTGTCCGAGCAACGACCGCACGTGCCGGCGATCGTTCACGCTGTGGTTCATCCCCGAGCCGGGTCGTCTGCGCGCCCCGGCGCGCACGCCGAGACACCGGAAAGGCTGGAGCGCGCGGGGTGGGCGTCGAACCCGATGGACGTGGTGGGACCGCCCTTGCCCCGGACACCCCGGAGTGGTTCGTCCCCGCCGGTCTCCGTGTCGAAGACCTCGATGCCGTCCTGCTCCCAGAGCTCCGTGACGGCACGGATGTCCCGTTCGGCGCTCTCGGGGAAACCGTCGCGCTCCAGGACGTAGACGTACCGCACGCGGTCCTCGACGCCCTCGCCGCACGCCTCCACCGGCGGCCCGAGTGACACGCGCCACTCCCCGCCGATCGCTTCCGAGGAGCGCTCGACCAGGTCGACGATGGACTTCTCGGCTTCGGACGCCCGCACGGTGGTCTCCTTCGGCTTCGTGCTGCTGTCGGCGCAGCTGGTGAGGACGAGCGAGAGGCCGACGGCCGCTGCAAGCGCGAGCCAGGTGCTCGACCGGTGCCGAGGTGCGGTGGTCGTCATGGCGCCGTCATCATCTGTCCGAGGAGTCGATCGGCTCAGCCTTGGTCCGAGAACTCCTCGTCGCGGAGCTCCGACGCGTTCCCGGACGCGCAGACGCTGACTCCGGACATGCTGTACCGGTCCGGCTTCGCGTCGAACCCGATGGAGGTCACGGGGTCGCCGGTCCCGCGGATGCCGGCGCGCGTGTCCCCTCCAGCCGTGGCCGTGTCGACCACGTCCATACCCGCGTCCTTCCAGACGGCACGGACCGCATCGACATCGCGCTGCAGCCCGGTGGCTGACCCCTCTCGCTCCACGATGTAGACGTACCGGACGCGATCCTCCACGTCCTGTCCGCACGGCTCGACCGCAGGGCCGCGGTAGACCTTCCAATCGCCCCCCACGGCAGCCGTCGACCGTTCGACGAGATCGACGATGGACTTCTTCGCGGTCGACGGATCCATGTCGGAGCCTCTCGGTGTCGTGGTGGTGCTCCCGCAGGCGGTGAGCATGAGCAGGACGAGTGCCGTGGTCGAACCGAGCAGGGCGGTGCGACGTGTTCTCGTCGAGGATCGCTTCATCATCACGGTGCTCTCATCATCTGTTCGAGCAGGTCGCGCTCGAAGTCCGTCGGTCCCTTGGCCACGTAGTCGGTCATCTCTTCCGGCTGACCGGTCGTCGCGTACCCGATGTTCGCGAGGGACTCGGTGTTCACGTCGAGGTAGCCCTCGCCGTCGGGGGTGCTGACGCCGTGGTCCTTGACGCCGCGCAGCTTCTCCCCGTCCTTCTCCACGCCGTCGGCGCCGAACGCGGACGCACCGAAGCTCGGCGACGTGGGGTCGATCCCGTGCACGGGGCTGAGCCGACCGGTGCCCGCCCACTGGTCGCCCTTCTCGTCGCCCGGGAGCGCCCACACGTTCCGGGCCTGACCGGCGTAGACGTCATCGGCGTGGATGTCGTCTGCTCGTGGGATCGAGTTCGGGATGCCCGCTGAACCGATCGTCGTGAACGAGTCGACGTGAACGCCCGCCTGGGTCAGACCGAACGCTGCCGTCGTCGATCCGTAGGAGTGGGCAACGACGTTCGTCCGGGGCAGGTCCCCTCCACGCACGGCATCCAGCCCCTTGATCGAGGCTGCGAGCGCGTCTCCGCCCGGCTCGGCGTACCCGTTGAACAGCACCCCCGGATCCGGACTGCCCGAGATGACGGGGACGGGCGGGGCCTTGTACCCCATCCACGCGATGACGGCGTGCTGCTGCAAGGGGCTGTCGTCGTCGACGCTGTCCCGCTGCTGGTCGTAGATGTTCTGCGCCGAGGACGCCCACGCGTTCATGCCGGTGGTCGACGACCCCATGCCGGGGACCGCCCACGTCACGTTGCGAGCGGTGTCCAGGTCGCCGATCGCGACGGCAGCGAGTGGTGGCACGTCGTCGGTCAGCGAGACGACGTACCGGTCACCCGACTGCGACCCGGGAACGAACTGCGCACCGGTGCGGATGTCCCGCAACGCCTTGAGGTTCTCCGACGCTCGGCTCCAGGCCGTCCCGTTGTCGTACGCGATCGTGGACTGCAGCGCCTCCACCTCCTGCTCGGCCTCGGTGATCCGGGCGTCGAGCACGGTGCGGTTCGCCGCGTCGCGGGCCCAGTAGGCGACACCCTCGAGGTTGCCGAGGCGAGCGAGTACCGGCAGGGGCAGCGCTCGGACGTCCTGCCTGCGGGAGGACGACCATCCGAGCTGTGCCCAGAGTGCCGCGACCTCGGCCGCGGTCAGGTCCGGATCGAGCATCTGCTGCAGCGCCGGAGGCAGGTCGGCCGGTGCTGCGATGTCGAGTGTCGCGTTCGAGAGATCGGCGGAACCACCGGCCCGGTCGAAGGCGTCGGCGATCCGCTCGAGCCACGCAGCATCCTCGCGGTTCTCGTCGAGCAGCCGGTCCGCGCCGGCCAGGAACGACGCGTTCGCGACGCGCACCCAGCCGCAGCTCCCGGTGAAGCGGTGCCAGGCGGACCGCAGCGTCGTGAGCTTCTCCTCCGCGGCGCGATCTGCGGCGCGGCTGTCGCTCGCGAAGGACCGGAGCGAACCGGGGACGGCCGAGCTGGTCCCCTCTGCCGTCCCGCCACCGGTGCGCGTCCGACCCCGCGCCGAGAACGCCACGGTGATGGTCGGCGGAGCGGTCGGGGTCTCCGACGGCTTGAAGTCGAAGACACCGAGCGACGGACTCCCGTGCAGCCCGAGCGGATCGGCCGCGACCTGGCGGTCCCGCTCGTCCTGCCGGAGCTGCCACGCCGCGAGCTGCTCGCGGCGTTGCCGTTCCTGCTCCGCTGCAGCGGAGGCCTCGGTCACCTGGTCGACGAGGTCGTCGAGCGCGGACGTGAGCTTCGGCCGGTCGTCGGCCTCGATCTGCACCGACTCCTCGAAGCGCTTCGCGTACGCGCCGCGGAAGTCGTCCAGGGCTGCTTCGGCGGCGCTCCGACGCGCTGCCCCCTGCCCGCGCAGGCGATCGGCGGCGGCGCCGGCTGCCCTGACGACGGCATCGGCCGCCGCCTCGTCGTACTGGATGTCCCCCATGTGCTCCCCCTTGCACGTCCACTGTACGCAGATCGGTCAGGGATGGGCGGGCAGGACCGTCGAGAACACGACACGGCCCAGGATCCGCGGACGGACCCACCGCAGGTGCGCGCACCGCGGTGTGTGCCTCCGGTACGGACGCCCGACGCGACGGAGACTCATCGGACGCACACCCGGCAGCCCCACCGGACCGGAACCCGTCGCGAGTCGTCCTCGGCAGCCTGCTGTGCCGGCTCAGGTCGTCGCGGTCCCGCTCGGGTGGAACAGCTGCGACTGCGGCGCGGACAGGGTCCAGTCGGGGTCGTCCTCGTCGTCCGACGGAGTGAGTGCACCCGAGGCGATGAGCGTGCCGACCTGGTCGAGGTACGACAGGAGCGAGGGGGCGAGCACCTGGTGCTCGTCGTCGTCCGCGCCGAAGGTGATGACCTGTCCGACCGTGCCGGCGGGTCCGGGGGCGAGGTCCACGCCGATGTGGTTCCCGCTGCCGTCGTGGGTGAGGGGGATCCATCCCCTGGTGGAGTACTTCGGCTGCACGAAGCCACTGGGGCTGGAGGAGGCGAACTCGTCCATGTCCGTCTGCGCTTCGAAGCCGTCCCACTGGTCCCACGCGGCCAGCATGTCGTGCAGTGGCAGCAGCGGCAGCCCGGCGAAGATGCCGCAGGCGAACCTCGGGTCCTGCGGCGTGTACTGGTGCTGTCCGTCGTGGAGGAGGTAGAGCGCTCGGACGTCGACCGGCAGACGCCGACCGAGGTGCGCCTCTGCCGCCGCGAGGTCTGCTTCCGCCGCGGGCGGGCGCAGCATCAGATCGCCGGGGACCAGGGCGACGAGCCGGGCGAACGCTGCCCGCAGCGCCGCGGTCGTGTCGTCGTGTGGTGCGAGGTCCTGGTTCCCCGGCCGGAAGAGTCCGTCCGAGTCCATCCGTCCACCGTAGTGACGTCGCCAGCAGGACGTGCCCGAACCGTCTTGCGTCGCCCGGCTCGCAGCGGGAGCAGCATCCCGGAAACACGAGAACCCCCGCCGGAGCGGGGGTTCTGAAGTGGTGGGCGATACTGGGATCGAACCAGTGACCTCTTCCGTGTCAGGGAAGCGCGCTACCGCTGCGCCAATCGCCCAGAGATCTGCTGACCGGGATCGTGCAGGATCTTGGAGGGTGTTGCTGGAGGTGGGGACGGGATTCGAACCCGCGTGGACGGCTTTGCAGGCCGCTGCCTAGCCTCTCGGCCACCCCACCATCGAGGTTCACGTCTCCGTGAGTACCCGAACGGTGGGATACCCTCTGGTGAGTCGTGGTCGTCCGAAGACTCCCACACTCGAGCGGATGACGAGATTCGAACTCGCGACCCTCACCTTGGCAAGGTGATGCGCTACCACTGCGCCACATCCGCATTCCACGACCCGAGGGCCGCTTCTGTCTCTCCGCTGTCGCGGCGACGAGAAGAACTCTATACGAACCGGACAGCATCCGCCAAAATCCCCCTCGTTCACCGGGCGTGTCCCCCGCGTTCATGCGGATCGAGGGGGTCCGCGGGCGCCCGATCCTTCCCATGACGAGCGCAGTGCCATGTGGGAAAGGGCGTACCTGGTCGTCGCGGATCGCCAGGCACACCCGTTCCCACCGAGTACGCCCGATCCCACCGGGTGCCAGCACGCACGAGCACGATGCGCAACCACGGGTACCAGGCGCCACGAACCCAGCACCAGCACAGGCACCGGCACCACACGCGCCACACCCGGGTGACGCGCCGTGTTCGGCGCAGCCCCGAACGTCCGCTATTATCGACTGGCACGCAAGTGCAGGGGGCGATTGGCGCAGTTGGTAGCGCGCTTCGTTCACACCGAAGAGGTCATCAGTTCGAGTCTGGTATCGCCCACACCACCACCGAGAGCCCGACGCAACAGCGTCGGGCTCTTGTCGTTCCCCACGAAGGACCCACGAGCAAGGACCCATGACCGACGTCGACCTCGAGTTCTCCCGCGTGCGCGCGGTGCTCGACCGCCCGACCCTCCGGCTGATGTCCCGCCCGACGAGCGCCGCCGTCATCGCGGTCTTCCGCACGGTGTTCGACCGCGACGTGCAGTACGTCCCGGCCGACCGCATGCACCTGCAGGTCGAGGAGCACGTCGCGCGACTGCAGTCCACCGGCGCCCGCGTCCCCGCGAGCGAGCAGGGTGAGGGCGAGTCGGACGCCCGCCCGAACGGCCGTGCCCTCTGCCGCGACTGGGTGGCGGCGCAGTGGCTGGTCCGCTCGAACTCCCCCGACGGCGACGAGCAGTACTCGCTGACGAGTCACGCCCTCGAGGCGCTGAACCTCGTCGACGCCCTGAGCGCCGACCGGGCCCTCATCAGCGAGAGCCGCCTGGCGATGATCGTCGACGCCGTGCACCGCTGGGCTGCCAGCGCGGAGCCGGACCCCGACGTGCAGGTGCGGCGCATCGACGCCCAGATCGCCGAGCTGCAGGCCGAACGCGAGCGCATCGCCCGGGGCGAGGTCACCGAGGTCGACGACGCCCGCATGCACGACGGCTACACGAACGTCGCCGACCTCATCCGGCAGCTGCCCAGCGACTTCAAGCGCGTCGAGGAGGCGGTCGCGACGATGCACCGCTCGATCGTCGAGGACTTCCGGCAGGAGGTCCGCCCGATCGGCGAGATCCTCGACGACTACCTGGCGCGCACGGACGACCTCATGCAGGCCACCCCGGAGGGCCGCGCCTTCGAGGGCGCCTTCGAGCTCCTGCGCGACGACGCCCTGCTGCTCCGGCTCCGCGACGACATCGCCACGATCCTCGCCCACCCGTTCGCCCAGTCCCTCGGAGCGGGTGAACGCCGGGCCTTCCGCAACACGGTCAGCATCCTGCGCCAGGGCATCGAGGACGTCCTCGCCCAGCGGCGCCAGCTCACCGCGACGCTCCGCGACCAGATCGTCGCGCACGACGTCGTCCGCGACCGTGAGCTCGACGCGGTGCTCCGTTCGGTCAACCGCGGGCTCGCCGCGTGGATCGACGAGCGGTCCGCCCGCGACCGCGTCCCGCTCGGACTGCTCCCTGCGACCGCCGAGATCGGCACCCTGCGCGAGCGCTTCTACGACCCCGACAACGAGGCCGTGCCCCCGCCCATCGAGGAACCCGACGACGACGTCTTCGAGGACCTCGACGTCGAGTCGCTGCGCCGCCACGGCGGTCCGCTGCTCGCCGAGCTCCGCGCCGCGCTCCGCAGCGCCCCGGACAGCGTCTCGGCCTTCCACGCGCTGCCGCCCGAGCAGCGTCGGCCGGTCGAGCTCTTCGGGCTCGCGCACCTCCTCACGGGCAACGACGACTTCGAGACCGCCACGCACCTGGTCCCGCACCGCACGGTGCGTCCGGACGGCGAGACGGTCACCTTCCACATGCCCTCGGCGTCCCTGACCGGCGCACGGGCGGACGACCAGCACGACGACGACAACGGCCTGGAGGCACGGTGAGCGACATCACGACGGCTCCCGTCGACGAGACGGACCCCGAGGGCAGCGACCCACTCGAGCAGGACCGGCTCGACGAGCGCGACGACTCGAGCTTCGCCCTCTTCGAGGGCGACGAGGGCCGCCTCGACGAGCCGCAGCGCCGCGCCCTGGTCGCGCTGCTCCGCCACACCTACGTGAGCGCGCGCACCCACACCGACGAGTGGCGCGCGATCACCGACGGTGAGCACCAGCTCCGGTCGCGGCTCAACGACCTGTTCCTCGAACTGCACGTCGACCGCGACCGCGAGGTCGCCTGGAAGCGCCAAGCGCGCTCGGAGAGCCAGCGCCGCTCCTTCCCGACGCTGCTCCGCGACGTGCCGTACACCCGCGAGGAGACGATCGTCCTCGTCTACCTGCGCATGCGCCTGCGGGCGGACACGCGCCCGGGCCTCGACCAGGTCGTCGTCGACCGCTCCGAGATCCTCGGGCACGTGTCCGGGTTCCTCCCGGCGACCACCGACCGCACCCGCGACGAGTCCCGCGTGGCGAAGGCCGTCGAGCGCCTGGTGACCGCGCGCATCCTCATCCGCACGACCGACCCGGACCGTTTCCGCGTCGCGAGCGTCGTCGAGGTCCTGCTCCCCCTCGAGCAGCTCCGTGAACTCGACCGCTGGCTCCGCAACGCCACCACGGACGACGGCGCGCCGCTCGCCGGGGCCGCACCGGGCCTCCCGGCCGGACCCGCCGACACCGACGACGAAGGCGAGGCAGACGCATGACCGACACCCTGATCGACGCCGGCGGGATGCCGGCGCTCTTCGACACCGTCGCGCAGTGGCGGGCGGAGTCGATGCAGGTCGTCAACTGGGGCGGCTTCCACGGACACCGCCAGGTCGAGCTGTCCGGCACCGCGACGCTCATCTCCGGCGCCTCCGGTACCGGCAAGTCCACGCTGATGGACGCCTACCTGGCGGTCATGATGCCGTCCGACGTGCCGTTCAACGGCGCCTCGAACGACGCGACCACCGGGCGTGCGCGGAGCGCCGACCAGCGGAACCTGCTCACGTACCTGCGCGGCAAGGTCGACACCCGCCGCGACCCGGAGACGGGAGCGCTGCGCGACGTGAACCTGCGCGGCGACGACCAGACCACGTGGGGCGCCGTCGCGGTGACCTTCCGGAACGACGACGAGCGGCGCTTCACGGTGCTGCGCGCGTACCTCGTACCGAAGCGGGCACGCGGGGTGGGCGACATCCAGATGACCATGGCGACGGTCGACGACACGTTCGACCTGCGCCGGCTCGAGGAGTTCGTGCCGTCGCGCTTCCACCACCTCGAGCTGACCGGCCGGGTGCCGGGCCTCGTCGTGCGGGACACCTACCAGGAGCTCGCGTACACGCTGCAGACCCGGCTCGGCATCGGCGACTCCGGCGGCGGCAACCGGGCGATGCGGCTCCTCGCGCGGATCCAGGCCGGGCAGCACCTGCCGACGGTCGACGCGCTGTACAAGTCGCTCGTGCTCGAGACCCCGGGCACCTACGAGGCGGCCGACCGCGCCCTCGCGCACTTCTCCGCGCTCGACGAGGCGTACGAGGCGATGGACACCGAGGAGCGCAAGGTCCGCATCCTCTCCCCCATCGTCGAGCTGCACGACGAGATCGCCCGGTCGAAGGCCGCGGCCGACGCCCTCGACGGCATCGCCACCGGCGCCGAGGTCTCCCCCTTCGCGCACTGGACGGCGTCCCGGAAGCGTGCACTCCTCGACGCCGAGGTCGAGCGGAACGGACGCGAGCGCACCGCCGCCCGCGCCGACGTCGCCGCGACCGAGGCCCGGCACGCCGCCGTCGAGATCGAGCTCCGCGAGGCCGAGGGACGCCTCCGCGACCAGGGCGGCAACGCCCTCGCCCAGCTCGAGGACCGCATCGACCGTCGGACCCGCGAGCGCGACGCGGTCGCCCGAGCACGCGCGACCTTCGACGACCGGACCACCGCGCTCGGGCTGGCGCTCTCCTCCGAGCGCACCTTCACCGACGCGCAGGCGGCATCGCACGCGTTCCTCGGGTCGTACGCCGCGGCCCGCGGCGAGCTCGACGACCGCCGGGACGCCCTGACGCGCGAGGAGTACCCGCTCCTCGACCGCGAGCGGACCCTGCGCCAGGAGCGCCGGTCGCTCGAGCACCGGCAGGGCGCGATGCCGCTGCCGATGCACGAGGCGCGGCTCGCGATGGCCCGGGCCGCCGGCATCTCCCCCGACGCGCTGCCGTTCGTCGCGGAGCTGCTCGACGTGCTCCCCGCCGAGGAGCACTGGCGCACGGCGATCGAGTCGGTGCTGGCGCCCGTCGCCCGCACGCTGCTCGTCGACGAGGACCAGCTGTCGTCGTTCAGCGAGGCGATCGACGCGCTGCAGCTGCCGGTCCGGGTGCAGTTCGAGGGCGTCCCGACGGGCCCCCACCTCGACCTCGACGGCGACCCGGCGATGGTCTCCGGCAAGCTCGCGATCAAGGACTCCCCGTTCAGCACCTGGGTGCGCGAGCGCATCGAGTCCGACCGGATCGACGCGCGGTGCGTGGACTCCGCCACGGAGCTCGGTGGCGGCGGACGCCGCGTGACCCCGTCCGGACAGCTCCGCGACGGCCGTCGTGGTGCACACGGCGACCGACGGCAGTCGAACGTCATCGGCTTCACGAACGAGGCCCGGATGGCGTCGGTGGAGCAGGAGCTCGCCGCCATCGCCCAGGACCTCGCGACGCTCGAGGCCCGACGCACCGACGTCGCGCAGGACATCGCCACGCTCGACGCCCTGCGCGCCGCGCACCAGCACGTGGTCGACACCACCTGGGACGGCATCGACGTCGCCGGGCTCGACGAGTCGCTGGCCCGCCTCGACGCCGAACGCCAGGCGCTGCTCGCCGCCGACGACGGACTGCGGACCCTGCGCGAGTCCGTCGCCCGGCTCCGACGCTCGCTCGACGAAGCAGCCGACCGACGGGCCGCCGCGCGGCTGTCCGTCACCCGGCTCGAGGAGCGCCACGCGGTGCTCGTCGACGGGCAGGACGCGGCGGCCGAGATCCTCGCACGGTTCGAGGACACCCCGGAGTCGCTGCCGGACGACGAGCAGTCCCGGCTGCTCGCCGAGACGTTCGAGGAGGTCGGCGCCCCGGACGGCATCGACGGCTTCGACGACGCCGCACGCCGACTCCGACGCCGGCTCGAGGAGCGGCTCGCCCAGGCACTCGACGGCGCCGCCGCCGCGTCGACCGCGCTCACGCTGACGTTCCAGCGGTACCAGGACGCGTGGCCCGACCCGAACCTCGGCACCGGCGTGGCCTCGTACCCGGACTACCACGCGATCCTCGACCAGATCCTCGCAACCGGCCTGCACGCACGCCGCAGCGAGTGGCGTCGTCGCCTGTCGCAGTGGAGCGGCGAGGACCTCGTGCCGCTCGCCGGTGCCTTCGACCGCGCGGTCGTCGAGATCGAGGAGCGACTCGAGCCGGTCAACGAGATCCTCCGGGAGCTGCCGTTCGGCGCGAACCGGGACCGGCTGAAGATCCAGATCCGCCGGGTCACCCGCGAGGACGTCACCGCCTTCCGCCGGGAGCTCCGCGCGCTGTCGGCGTCGGTGGACACCGAACTGACCGACGACGTGCTCGAGACCCGCTTCCGGAGGCTCCGCCGGTTCATGGCGGTCATCCGCCCGGACCCGGCGGCAGCACGCGGACGGACGACGCAGCGCGACGCCGTACTCGACGTCCGACGGCACATGGAGATCACGGCCGTGCGGTACGACACCGAGGGCAACGACCTCGGCGTGTACTCGTCGCTCGGGGACAAGTCCGGTGGCGAGACGCAGGAGCTCGTCGCGTTCATCGTCGGGGCGGCGCTGCGCTACCAGCTCGGCGACGAGACCCGGCCGCGGCCCCGGTTCGCGCCGGTGTTCCTCGACGAGGCGTTCATCAAGGCGGACTCGGAGTTCGCGGGGCGTGCCGTGACGGCGTGGCTCCGGCTCGGGTTCCAGCTCGTGGTGAGCGCTCCGCTCGACAAGGTCACCGCGCTCGAGCCGTCGATGGAGCGCCTGCTGTCGATGCGGAAGCACCCCGAGACGGGCCACTCGTCGATCACGGAGATCGCCCGCGCCTGACGCCGGTGGCGGCCGGCGGTCGGTCGGCGGGGGCTCGGTTGCGGTCGCACGACCTGCCGCTCACCTCTCGACGCGACGGCACGTCGTGCGACCGCAACGGGAGCGGACGGCACGTCGTGCGACCGGCGCGGGCCGGGCCGGGGCGGGGGCGCGGCGAGGGCGGCGCGAGCGGGCGAGATCCGTCACGGTCGGGGCCTACGGCCGACAGGTACCGCCCGCTCGACGCACCGCGCGCGGCATGTCCTGCCCTCTCGCCGGACGGGAGGCACGGTGCGGCGCCGCCACGCGCCTCCCGTCCGGCCCGCCGTCCCGCCCGACGCCGCCCTGCCGACTGCCCCCGTCCACCGACGCCCCGTGCCCGCTTCCCGGTACCCTCTGCCCGCTGCCCGCTGCCCGCTGCCCGCGAGCGGGCGAGATCTGTCACGGTCGGGGGCCGCAGGCGACGGATACCGCCCGCTCGGCGGTGGGGGCGCGGCGTGTCCTGCCCGCTCGCGTCGGACGGGGTCGGGCGGACAGGGCGCGGTACGGTGGGCGGGTGTTCGGACGACGTGCTCGCAGCCCCCGCCCCGATGACGCCGGCGCAGACGCCGGTGGGCTCGGCATCGGCGCTCTCGTGCAGGTGGTCGACACCGACCGCGGCGGTGAGCAGTGGGACGGTGCGCCCATCGGGGTGATCGTGGCTCCCGGCGGGGTGCAGCTCGGCGGGATGCAGCGCACCTGGACCGTCGCGTTCGACGAGCCCGCCTACACGAAGGACGGCCGCGGCCCCTTCGAGCGCGCGACCGTCCTGGGTCGTCAGCTGGTGCCGGTCGGACCGGCTGCCTCGGACGAGGTCTAGTACTCCTCGTTGCCGCTCTTGAGCATGGCGGCGACGGCCATGCACATGCCCACGCCACCGAGCACGCCGATGCCGATGATGACGCCTGCGATGAGTTCGAGCATTGGTGACTCCTTGGGTTGCGGGGCCGGTGTGGCGGTGGCCGTCGTGGCCGCGTCCAGGCTACCGGATGTGCCTCGGGGCTAGCGGATGCCGCGCATGAGGCGGAGCACCGGCTTCGCGCAGAGGAGCAGCACGACCCCGACCGCGACGGCGACCAGGCCGAGGACGGTGAAGTACGGGACCTCGTTCGTCGGCGAGTAGTACTGCGAGAGCACGCCCGTCGCCGCGGTGCCGAGGGACACCGAGAGGAAGAAGAGCGCGACCATCTGCGTCTGGAACCTCGGCGGTGCCAGCTTCGTCGCGACGGACTGTCCGACCGGGGAGAGCAGGAGCTCGGCGATGGTGAAGACCAGCAGGATGGCAACGAGGGCGATGAGTGGCGTGCCGTTCCGCCCCGTGCCGGCGAACGGCAGGAAGAGCAGGAACGCGATGCCCATGATCCCGGTGCCGAGCGCGAACTTCGTCGGCGTGGACGGCTGACGGTCGCCGAGCTTCGTCCAGATCGCCGCCGCGACACCGGACAGCACGATGATTAAGATCGGGTTGATCGACTGGACCCACGACACCGGCATCTCCCAGTCGCCGAACGAACGGTCGAGGCGCTGGTCCGAGTACTGGGTCACGACGGTGAACTGCTGCTGGTACAGCGACCAGAAGACGGCGCTCGCGATGAACAGCGGGATGAAGGCGAAGACGCGCGACCGCTCGTCGGCCGTGATGCCGCTGTTCAGGATGACCACGAAGTAGGCGATGGTGGCCACGACGACGATCGCGACGACGACCGTCGGCAGGTTCGACACCGTGAGCAGTCCGGTGAGCACCGACACCACGACGACGACGAGGGCGACGACGACGAGCACGGCGACGAGCGGCAGCCGGCGACGGTCGACCGGGTTGGTGACGTGCCGGACCGACTCCGGCAGCTTGCGCCGACGGATGCCGTACTGCACGAGGCCGGCGGCCATCCCGACCGCGGCGAGCCCGAAGCCGTAGTGGAACCCGAGCGCGGACTGGAGCAGCCCGGTCAGCAACGGACCGAAGAAGGCGCCGAGGTTCACCCCGAGGTAGTACAGCGAGAAGCCGGCGTCACGGCGCGGGTCCTCGCGGCTGTAGAGCCCGCCGACGATCGTCGTGGCGGTGGCCTTGAGGCCGCCGGAGCCGAGCGCGATGAGCACGAGTCCGACCCCGACGCCGGCCACACCCGGGATCAGGGCGAGTCCGATGTGGCCGAGCATGACGACGACCGCGCTCGTGAAGAGCGTCCGGTCGGCACCGATCAGCCGGTCCGCCACCCATGCGCCGATGATCGTGAACAGGTACACGGCGCCGCCGTACGCACCCATGATGCCGTTCGCGACGCCCTCGTCGATGCCGAGGCCGCCACGCGTGACGGTGTAGTACATGTAGATCAGGACGATGCCCTGCATGCCGTAGAACGAGAACCGCTCCCAGAGCTCCACCGCGAAGGGCGTCGACAGCTCGAACGGCTGCCCGAAGAAGGTGCGTTGCTGCGCCGGAGCGCTGGGCGGGGTGGTGCGAGACATCCGTCCACTGTGCCCCCGCACACCCCGCTCGTCCGAATCGAGGCGGGGCGCGTACAAACTTCCGGGGCCGGGTCTTGGAGGATTCCCACCACCACGATGCCGCTCGACTGGTGGCCGTTGTGCGCCCGCACGGCGTTCGACCAACACTCGGCCGAGGTGCCTACCGTGTCGAGTGCAACACGGACAGAGCAGTTCAGGAAGGCTCCCCCATGGTCGACACCGCACCCGCACGCCCCACCTCGACGACCGAGGCCCCGAACGCCGACGCCACGGGCGACCCGGCAGCGGGCACCCCGACGGGCGGCACGGACACCGACGTCCGGATCGACACGACGCTGCTCGGGGAGCTCCTGCTCGGACGCTGGGCCGAGGACCGCCGCATCTCCCGGCGCCTGTCCCGCGACCCCGGGCTGCACAAGATCGAGGGGCAGCCGATCGCGGAGCACCGCGCGCGCGTCCTCGAGCAGCTGCGCGTGCTCGTCGACGCCGGCGCGATCCAGCGGCCGTACCCGACCGAGTTCGGCGGCCAGGAGAACCACGGCGGCAACCTCGCAGCGTTCGAGGAGCTGACGACGGCGGACCCGTCGCTGCAGATCAAGGCCGGCGTGCAGTGGGGGCTGTTCGGGTCCGCCGTGCACCACCTCGGCACCGAGCGCAACCACCGCGAGTTCCTGCCGGGCATCATCCGGTTCGACGTCCCCGGGTGCTTCGCGATGACCGAGACCGGGCACGGCTCGGACGTGCAGAGCATCGCGACGACGGCGACCTACGACCCGGACACGCAGGAGTTCGTCCTGCACACGCCGTTCCGCGGGGCCTGGAAGGACTACATCGGCAACGCGGCCCTGCACGGGCGCGCGGCCGTGGTGTTCGCGAAGCTCGTGACGCAGGGCGTCGACCACGGCGTGCACGCGTTCTACGTGCCGCTCCGCGACGAGGACGGGGCGTTCCTGCCCGGCGTCGGCGGCGAGGACGACGGCGTGAAGGGCGGCCTGAACGGCATCGACAACGGTCGCCTCTGGTTCGACCACGTCCGGGTCCCCCGCACGAACCTGCTGAACCGGTACGGCGACGTCGCCGAGGACGGCACGTACACCTCCCCGATCGCCTCGCCCGGTCGTCGCTTCTTCACGATGCTCGGCACGCTCGTCCAGGGCCGGGTCTCGCTCGACGGCGCCGCCGTGGTCGCGCAGAAGATCGGCCTGCAGATCGCGCTGACCTACGCCGCCGAGCGTCGGCAGTTCCCGACCGGCGGCGGCGACGAGGGCGTGCTGCTCGACTACGGCCGCCACCAGCGCCGACTGATCCCCCGGCTCGCGACGGTCTTCGCGCAGTCCTTCGCGCACGAGAAGCTCCTGCAGACCTTCGACGACGTCTTCAGCGGGCGCGAGGACACCCCCCAGCGGCGCGAGGACCTGGAGACCCAGGCGGCCGCCTTCAAGGCGATGTCCACCTGGTCGGCGCTCGACACGCTGCAGGAGTGCCGCGAGGCCTGCGGCGGTGCCGGGTTCCTCGCCGAGAACCGGCTCACGAGCCTCCGCGCCGACCTCGACGTCTACGTCACCTTCGAGGGCGACAACACGATCCTGCTGCAGCTCGTCGGCAAGCGCCTGCTCACCGACTTCCGGGCGAAGGCCCCCCGGGACGCAGCCTCGACCGCCCGGTTCGTCGCCGCGCAGGCCGCCACGAGGCTCGCCGACGCGTCCGGCATCCGACGCCTCGGGCAGACGGTGGCCGACCGCGGCTCCCTGGCGGCCAGCGTCACGGACCTGCAGGACCCGCGCACGCAGCGCGCGCTGCTCGCCGGCCGTGTCGACACGATGGTGTCGGAGATCGGGGTGCGCCTCGCCTCCGCCGGCAAGGACCGGGCGCATGCCGCGAAGCTGCTCAACCGCTCGCAGCACGAACTCATCGAGGCCGCGAAGGCCCACGCCGAGCTCATGCAGTGGGACGCGTTCACCGACGCCATCGAGTCCGTCGCCCCCGGTGACACCCGGCGGGTGCTCGTGTGGCTGCGCGACCTCTTCGCCCTCGGGCTCCTGGAGCAGCACCTCGACTGGCACCTGGTGCACGGCCGCCTGTCCGCGCAGCGTGCCCGTGCGGTCTCGGCGTACGTGGACCGGCTGGTCGCCCGTCTCCGCCCGGTGGTCCCGCAGCTCGTCGAGTCGTTCGGCTACGCTCCCGAGCACGTCCGCGCACCGATCGCCCTCGGCGAGGAGCGGGCACGTCAGGAGGAGGCGGCAGCGTGGTTCGCCGCCGAGGCCGCCGCTGGACGCCTGCCGGAGCAGGAGAAGAAGCCCCGTCCGTGATCAACCTCTGAGGGTTGATATCGGCGGAATCAACCTTGTAGGGTTGATGGCGGAGGTGCGATGTACGCGGTGACGGTGGACCAGGTGGGCAGTCGCTCGGACGACGACCGGGTGGAACAGGCCATCGACGTCGTCCGATCCGTGTCCGAGGGGCGCGTGGTGCTGCCGCCGGAGCGCACCGCCGGGGACGAGTTCCAGTTCCTGCTCGACGACGCGGGCACCCTGCTCGACGTCGTCTTCGCCCTGGCGCGCACGGACGGGTGGAGCATCGGGATCGGCGTCGGCGACGTCGAGGAGCCGGTGCCGGTCTCGACGCGTGCGGCGCGCGGCGACGCCTTCGTGCAGGCGCGTGCGGCCGTCGACCGGGCGAAGGAGGCCCCCGAGCACCTGGCGCTCGAGGTCGCCCCGGGTCGCCGGCTCGCCACCGCCGACGTCGAACCCCTCGTCGCGCAGACCGTCCGCGCCCGGCAGCGCCGGTCCCGGGAGGGCTGGGAGCTCGCCGACCTGCTGCGCGCCGGCCACTCGCGGACCGAGGCTGCCCGGCTGCTCGGCGTGACCCCGCAGGCGGTCGCCAAGCGCTGGCTCGCCGCGGACCTGCGCTCCGACGACGCCGTGCACGCGGCGCTGACGCGGCTCCTAACCGAGGCGGACACCCCGGCCGAACCGGCCACCCCTGCAGAAGCGGACACCCCGGCCGAACCGGCCGCCGCTGCTGGAACGGACACCCCGGCATGACGCTCTGGCTGGTCGGGGCACTCGTGCTGCTCGCCGCGGCCGGGCTCAGCGCCGTGCACCGCGTCCCACCGCTCGCCCGTGCGGTCCCCGCGGTCGTGCTCGTCGCCGTCGTCCTCGCCGCCGAGCTCCTCGACCTGGTGCCGGCCGCCCCGTCGACCGCGCTGCACGTGCTCGGGACCACCGCGGTGGTCGCCCTCGGCGTGCTCGCGGGCAGCGCCGTCACCGGGACGGTGCTCGGCTTCGCGATGCGCGACGGCGTCGAACGGGGGCAGCACGGCGGGATACTCGTGTCGCGTGCCGACGAGCCCGCGGTCGTGCGACGCCGTCCGGAGGTGCTCCGGGGCGGGGCGGCGATCGGGTTCCTCGAACGCTTCGCGGTGATCGGCGCGGTGCTGGTGGGGCGGCTCGAGATCGTCGCGGCCGTCGTCGCGGTGAAGGGCCTCGGCCGCTTCTCGGAGCTCGACTCCGCCGAGGCGCGGGAGCGCTTCATCGTCGGGACGCTCACGAGCACCTGCTGGGCCGGGCTCGCCGCCTGGACCGCGATCGGCCTGCCCGCCTGACGGCTCAGGCAAAGGCACCGGCACCGGCACCGGCACCGGCACCGACGTGCCCGCGCATGCAACCCCCACCCGCAACCCGCACCCGCCCTCGCGAGCCCGGCGTGCTCAGCCCTGCTCGGGCCGTCCGAGATCACCGAGCGCGGCCCGCAGGCGCGCCTCGGCGTCGTCGCTGCCCTCGGCGGCGGGGGCCGCAGCAGCAGCGGCCTCGGCGTTCGCCTCGATCACGGCGCGGACGACCTCCTCGCGCTGGATCTTGACCCCGCGCGGAGCGTCGATGCCGATCCGGACCCCGTCCCCGCGGCTGTCGAGGACCGTGATGACGACGTCGTCACCGATGAGGATCCGCTCCCCGACCTTCCGCGTGAGTACCAGCACCCCGTCAGCCTAGCGACACCACCGGCAGCCCCAGACGGTGCACGGACTCCGGCGTGGCGGTCTCCCGCGCGCCGATCGCGACCACGCCCGCGACGGGCACCCGACCGGCGACGGCGAGCACCACGGCCCGCGAGTCCCCGGTCTTCCGTCCGACGTCCACCACGACCCACACCTGGTCGGCTGCGAGCCCCTCGACCGTCGCCGCGTCGTCCCACGCCGACACGCCGAGCAGCGCGTACCCGTTCCGGACGCCCTCGGCGCGCGCGAGGATCCCGGCCCGCCGGTCGGCGGCGTCGGTCGCGCGCAACCCGTACCGTCCGGCGAACACGCCGGCCGCCGCGTCGACGTCGCCCGGTCGTCCGACGAGCAGCACGAGGTCCCCGTCGGCCGACCGCACCGCCGGGACCGGCAGCACCGGAGCGACGGTGGTCGGCGCGGACGTGGTGGCCACGCCGGGGAGCACGGTGACCACCGGGGCGACGGGAGCCGGTCCCGTGACCGGCAGCGTGCCTCCCGGACGGCCCGGGTCCTCGTCCGTACCCGGCACGGTGAGCGACGTGACGTCCTGGAGGCGCGACCCGGCTCCGTCGACCGGTGTCGGGTCCGTACCGGCGCGGCCGGGGCGCGGGGCGCCGGCCGTGGTGGCGCCCGTCGCGGTGGCGCCCGTCACGGTGGGGCCGGCCGTGATGCCGTCCGCCGCGAAGCCGTCGAGCACGGAGGCGAACGCGTCGGCCCGCGTCGAGGCGGTGCCGTCACCGTCGGCGATGCGCGCCTCGGCGGCCTCCGCGTCGGCGAGGAGCGCGGCGATGCCGATCCGGGTCACGGGGCCGTCGGCGATGGCGACCCGTGCGGTCGGCGGGTCGAGCGGGTCGGGCACCTCGACGACGGCCTCGACGTGGGCGCGGCGGAAGAGTCCGCCGATGCCGGGGGTGGACACGCGCTCCGCCGAGACGATCCGGGCGCCGGCGCCGAACTCGGCTCGGAGGGCGTCCCGGACCGCCTCGAGCGTGGGGCCGCTACGCAGCGATCGGGTCGGCGGCACGGACCACTCCCACGGTCTCGATGGTGGAGCCCGCCGCCGTGGCCTCCTGGTAGGAGAGCACGGGCAGGCCGTTCGCCTGCGCCGACACCATGCGGTGCACGGCCGGCCGGAGCTGCGGAGCGCAGACGAGCACGGCGGACAGCCCCTGCTCCTCGACGCTGCGCACGGCGTCGCGGAGGGAGCCGAGGACCTGCTCGATGCGGTGCGCGTCGAGCACGATCTGGGTGCCCTGCTCCGACGGACGCAGCCCCTCGAGCATCGACTGCTCGAGCAGCGGGTCGATCATGATGACGCGGAGCGTGCCGGCCTCGGCGTGGCGTGCGGGCAGGGCCGGGCCGAGGGCGGCGCGCGCGGACTCGACGAGCCCCTCGGGGTCGGTCGACACCTTCGCCCGCAGGGTCAGCGCCTCGCAGATGCGCCCGAGGTCGTTGATCGGCACGCGCTCGGCGAGCAGGCCCTGGAGCACGCGCTGGACCTCGGCGAGGGACAGCATGCCGGGGACGAGCTCCTCGACCGCGGCGGGGTTCACCTGCTTGACACCGTCGGTGAGCACCTTGACGTCCTCGCGGGTGAGCAGTCGTGCGGCGTTGTCGCCGATCACGGCCTGCAGGTGCGTGACGAGCACGGACACGCGGTCGATGACGGTCGCGCCGGTCATCTCGGCGGCGTGCCGGAGCTCGGCGGGGACCCACTTGCCGGCGAGCCCGAACACCGGCTCGACCGTAGCGGTACCCGGGAGCCCGTCGAGCTGGTCGCCCAGTGCGAGCACGCTGCGGGAGGGTGCGGTGCCCCGTCCGGCCTCGACGCCGGCGATGCGGATCGCGTAGGTCGACGGCGGCAGCTCGATGCTGTCCCGGGTCCGGACGGGCGGGACGACGATGCCCATGTCGACCGCGATCTTCCGGCGGAGCGCTCGTACCCGACCGAGCAGGTCGTCGGAGGACCCGGACACCATGTCGACGAGGTCCGGGGCGAGCAGGATCTCGAGCGCGTGCACGCGCATCTGCTCGAGCAGGTCCTCCGGGCTGTCCGACGACGGCGCCGCGGCCTCGAGCGCCTGCTGCTGCTCGACCGCTGCCGCCTGCTGCGCCGCCTGCCGCGAGAGCCGCCAGCCGGCGAACAGCAGTCCGGCGCCGATGAGCAGGAACGGGATGATCGGCATGCCCGGGATGAACCCCATCGCGATGGCGGCCACACCGGCGATCATCAGCGCGTTCCGCGACTGGGTCAGCTGCGTGGTGGCCGACGCACCGATCTCGGTCTCCGCGCCCGACCGGGTGACGATCATGCCCGTGGACACCGCCATGAGCAGCGCGGGGATCTGCGAGACCAGGCCGTCGCCGATCGTGAGGATGCCGTACTTCGACAGCGCGTCGGTGACGGACAGCCCGTTCTGCAGCATGCCGATCGCGACCCCGCCGAGCATGTTGATGACGAGGATGAGGATGCCGGCGATCGCGTCGCCCTTGACGAACTTCGACGCGCCGTCCATCGCGCCGTAGAAGTCGGCCTCGGCGGAGACCGCCGCACGGCGCTCCTTCGCCTCGGCGTCCGTGATGAGCCCGGCGTTCAGGTCGGCGTCGATCGCCATCTGCTTGCCGGGCATGGCGTCGAGGGTGAACCGCGCACCGACCTCGGCGACGCGCTCGGCACCCTTCGTCACGACGACGAACTGGATGACGACGAGGATGAGGAAGACGACGGCGCCGATGATGATCGATCCGGACACCGCGACGTGGCCGAACGCCTGGATGACGTCTCCGGCGAAGCCCTCGCCGAGCACCAGGCGCGTCGAGGCCACGTTGAGCCCCAGCCGGAAGAGCGTCGCGACGAGCAGCAGCGACGGGAACACCGAGAAGTCGAGCGGCTTCTTCACGAACAGCGTCGTGAGCAGGATCACCAGCGCCAACAGGATGTTCAGGATGATGAGCACGTCGAGCAGGAACGACGGCACGGGCAGGATCAGCAGCAGGACGATGCCGACGATGAAGACCGGGACGGCGAGCTTGGGCAGGTCCTTGCGGTTCATGCGGGTGCCCCTTCGGCAGTGGACGGACGGGTGCGGAGGCGCCGTGGTCGGGCGTCGCCGGTGAGCGTGGTGGGGTCGAGGACGGTCGCGACCTCGTCGGCGGTGGTCGGCGTCGGCGCGGCGTGCGTCCCGGCTGCGGCACCGCGGGCCTTGAGCGCCATGACGAACGAGAGCACCCGGGCGACCGGGGTGTAGAGGTCGACGGGGACCTCCTGCCCGAGCTCGCACGCGGCGTGCAGTGCCCTGGTCAGCGGGACGTCGCGGACGATCGGGACGCGGGACGCCTCGGCGGTGGACCGGATGACGTCGGCGACGGGCCCGGCGCCCTTCGCGACCACCCGGGGCGCGGACTTCCCGGGCTCGTAGCGCAGCGCGACCGCGTAGTGCGTGGGGTTGGTCATGACGACGTCGGCGTCCCCGACCGCGGCGATCATCCGGTTGCGGCTCATCGCGAGCTGGCGGGATCGGCGCTGGCCCTTGACGAGCGGGTCGCCCTCGGTGCGCTTCGACTCGTCCTTGACCTCCTGCTTGGTCATCATCGTGCGCTTCCGGTTGCGGCGCACGACGACGAGGACGTCGACTGCGGCGAGCAGGAGCCCGGCGGCGACGGCGGCGCGGAGCAGGGTGCCGGTGCCCTCCTTCGCCGCGTCGAGGACGGACGACAGCGGCAGCGAACCGCTCGTCATGAGGACGGGCACGAGCGACTGCACGGCGAACCAGAGGACGAGCCCGACGACGGCGGTCTTGAGCAGCGCCTTCACGCCGTTCCAGAGCGCCTGCACGCCGAACACCCGCTTGACCCCGGCGACCGGGTCGAAGTGGTCGGGCTGCGGGGTCATCCTGCGGAAGTGCACGCCACCCTGCGCGACGGACACCGCGGCGACGGCGACCGCGACGACGGCGAGCATCGGGCCGACGGTCGCGGCGACGGACCCGAGCGCGTCGGCCAGTGCCTGCCGGACCGCCGGGATCGTCGGGTCCGCGATGACGTGTTGCACCACGCGGAGCTGCTGCTCCCCCGCCCCGGCGGCGTTGCCGATCGCGGCGGGCATGACGAGCGCCGCCGTCGCGATGCCCACCCAGGCACCGAGGTCCTGCGACCGGCCGAGCTGCCCCTTGCGGTGCACCTCCTGCATCCGCTTCTGGGTGGCCTTCTCGGAGCGTTCGCCGCTCCCTCCGTCGGACACGTCGCCTCACCCCCGCCCGGTGATCGCGGCGACGGCGTCGCCGGTCAGCGACGACACGACGGCCGGCAGGGCCATGAAGAGCGCTCCGGCGAAGATCACGGTGAGCCCGATCTTGATCGGGAAGCCCATCTGGAACGCGTTGAGCGCCGGTGCCACGCGGGTGAGGAGCCCGAGTCCGACGTCGGCCAGGAAGAGCACGACGACGAGCGGGCCCGCGATCTGCAGCGCCGCGAGGAACATCTGCGACGCGGCGTGCACCAGGACCGAGGCGAAGCCACCGATCGCGAAGGTGCCCGGGGACCCGTCCGCCGCGACCAGGGGCACCGCGTCGAAGGACCGGACGAGCCCGGCCACGATGAGCTGGTATCCCCCGCTCGCGAAGAGCAGCGCGAGGGACGCCATCTGGAACAGTCGGGTGAACTGCGCGCCGTTCACCTGGGACTGCGGGTCGTACGCCTGCGCCAGGGTGAAGCCGCCGAACAGGTCGATGAGCCCACCGGCGGACTGCACCGCGGCGAACACGAGGTACACGAGGAAGCCGAGCCCGAGGCCGACGAGCAGCTGGGTGAGCAGGGCGAGCAGGAACCCGCCGGCGTCGAGCGCGGTGTACCCGAGCCCGACCCGCGGTGCGACGCCGATCGCCAGGCCGAGCCCGAGGATCACCTTCACCGTGCCGGGGAACGCCTTGTACGCGAACGGCGGCGCGATCACGAGGAAGGCGACGAGTCGGACCCCGGCGAGCATGGTGGCTTCGAGCTGGTCCGCGTCGATGGCGAGGTCCACGGCTACGTCCCGAGGAGCTTCGGGATCATGTCGAACGCGACGTGGGTGAACGCGATCATCTCGGCGATCATCCAGTTGCCGCAGACGACCAGCGCGATCGCGACTGCGACGGCCTTCGGCACGAACGAGAGCGTGACCTCCTGGATCTGCGTCACCGACTGGAAGAGCGAGATCGCGAAGCCGACGACGAGCGACGTCACGAGCACGGGGGCGGCGAGCTTGCCCGCGACCACGAGCGCCTGGAGGACCAGGTCGATGACCGCCTGCTGGTTCATCAGTGCACCACCTGGTAGCTCTCGATGAGGGACGTGATGATGAGCCCCCACCCGTCGACGAGGACGAACAGCAGGATCTTGAACGGCAGCGAGATCATCACCGGCGGCAGCATCATCATGCCCATCGACATGAGCGCGGCGGAGACGACCAGGTCGATGACGAGGAACGGGACGAAGATGACGAACCCGATGATGAAGGCGCTGCGGAGCTCGGAGATCACGAACGCCGGGATGACGGTCGTCATCGGCACGGCGTCGAGGTCCTTCGGGTTCGCCTGACCGGCGGCCCGGGTGATGAGCGCGACGTCCTCCTCGCGCGTCTGGTGCAGCATGAACGTCCGCAGCGGCTTCGTGCCGACCTCGACCGCCTTCGCGAAGTCGATGTGCCCGGCGAGGTAGGGCTGCAGCGCGTCGTCGTTGATGTGCCCGAGCACCGGGGCCATCACGAACAGGGACAGGAAGAGCGCGAGCCCGGCGATCACCTGGTTCGGCGGGATGCCCTGCAGCCCGAGCGCGTTCCGGGTCATCGCGAGCACCACGAAGATCTTCGTGAACGACGTCATCATGAGCAGCAGCGCCGGCGCGACGCTGAGCAGCGTGATGCCGAGCAGCGTGACGATCGCCGACGACGGGGTGCCGTCGGGGCCGTTCACGCTGACGCTGAAGTCACCGCTCGCGGGCGCCGTCGGGGTGGCCGGCGCGGTCGGGCCGGTGACACCGGCGGCGTGCGCGCCGGTGGTGGTGAGGAGGACGAGCCCGGCGACCGTCGCCAGCCCGAGGACGACGAGGGTGGCGGTGCGGCCGGTCCGGAGCGCGGCCGTCACCCGGCCCGCCGGCCTCGGAGCGCGGCCGCGGCCTGCCGCCACGTGTCGGCGGAGAGCACGGACCCCTGGAGCTGCTGGGCGGTCGGCACGACGGCACGCGCGGGCCGGCGGGCGCTGCCGCGGGGCCGCATCGGGAGCGGCACCGTGGAGCTCGACGCGGTGCCCGTCGCGGTGCCCGTCGCGGTGTCGGCCGGGAGGCCCGTGGTCGCGTGGTCCTGCCGCTCGAGTTCCACACGGAACCGGTCGGCGGTCGTGGCCGGCGCCGACGTGCGCGGCTCCGTGGGCAGGACGACCGGTCCGGTGACGATGGTGAGTTCCGGTGCAGGGGTCGGGCCGCTGCGGAGCAGCGAGACGCTCTGCTCGGACACGCCGAGCACGAGGCGCTCCCCGTCGACGTCGACGACGACGACGCTCGCCTTGCCGCCGATCCCCTGGCGACCGACGACCTCGACCGCGGCCGAGCGACGTCCGCGCGCCTTCGTCACGGCTCCGAGCCCGCCCTTCGTCGCACGGCGGTGCAGCACCCACATCAGGGCGAGCACGACGCCGAGCGACACGGCGACCCGGAGGGCCATCCAGAGGGTGTCCACGCGTCAGACCGTCTCGGCGACGTCGAGGATCTTCGTGATGCGGACCGCGTAGTCCTGGTCGACGACGACGACCTCGCCGTGGGCGATCAGCCGGCCGTTGAGCAGGACGTCCGCGGGGGCACCGGCACTGCGGTCGAGCTCGACCACGGCACCGGGCTCCATGCCGAGCACGTCGCGCACCGACATCCGGGTCCGGCCGATCTCGACCGTCAGGGTCATCTCGACGTTGTTGATGCGGCCGAGGTTCCCGGCGGGGACCGCGCCGGCGGCCGGAGCCGACACCGTGCCGTTCTCGCGGACGCGCAGACCGAACCAGCCGCCGGGGACCCCGCCCGCGGTGAGCTCGAAGACGATCGTCTCCGGGTCCGCGAACAGCGACGCGGCCGACTCGCGGCGGGCGTCCCCGAGCACGCCGACGCCGAGCACGGAGGCCGCGGCCTCGAGCGACGGGCGCAGCACGTCGGTGACGTCGACCAGGCCGGCGTCCGCGCCGCCGGCGGCGACGACGGAACCGAGGTCGGTGAGGACCAGCGCGAGGTCCGCGGAGAGCCCGCCGACGAAGGACGCGACCACGCCGTCGACCGCTGCCTCGAGGACGACCGGGGTCGCGCCTCCCGGCAGGGGCAGGGCGGTCAGGGGTGCCGCCGTCGGGAGCTGCGCCGCGAGCGACTCGGCCGCGGTGGCGTGGAGGGTGGTGGTGGCGCTCATGCGTGCTGCTCCGGATCGGTGGTGGTGACGACGATGCCGGCCAGGCGCGAGCCGTTCGCGCCGACGGCGGCGGTGCCGACGGGCTCGCCGTCGACCGCGATGGTGAGGGGGCGGTGCTGCGGGTGCGGCAACGGCAGGACGTCGCCGACGGCCAACCGGAGCACCTGCGTGGGCAGCACGGCGGCGGGCGCGAAGTGCAGGCTGACGCCGACCGGGACGCTCGCGAGCTGGGCGTCGAGCAGGGCGCGGGCGTCGGCCGCCGAGACGCTCGTCGTGTCCTCGCCGAGCTGCGGGAGCACCGCCTCGGCGGGCAGCGCGAGCGTGCCGGGGGCGACCCGGTCGCCGACCCGGATCGAGAATGCGGCGACGATCATCAGGTCGCCCTTCTGCGCGGCCTGGGCGAACTGGCTGTTGAACTGGAACCCGCCGGTGGTGACCTCGTGCGCGAGGAGCCCGCCGAACGAGTAGCGGAGGTCGTCGAGGGCGTCCTCGACGATCTTCCGCACGAGCGCCTGCTCGATCGGGGTGAAGGTGCGCTCCGGGGTCGGCAGCGGCTTCGAGGCGCCGAGGGCGTGCGACACCCACGTGAGCGCGGCGTCGAGCGGGACCTGGAGCACACCCTTCGGTGCGGTGTCGGCGATCGGCAGCAGGACCATGCCGGTCAGCGCCGGCAGGGACGCGGCGTACTCGTCGTACGTCGTCATCGAGACCTGCTCGCAGGTGACCTGACTGACGGCACGCACCTTCGCGGTGAGCTGCGTGCCCCACTGCCGTGCGAACGTCTCGAAGGCGAGCTCGAGGACCCGTGCGTGCTCGCGGGCGAGCGTCGACGGGCGCGCGAAGTCGTACACCTCGGGCGCGGGCAGGGTCTCGGTCACGGGTGCGTCTGTCGGCCGACGACGGGCAGGCGTCAGCGCTGTGCCCCGTTCTGGGGCGTCGGGGTCTATCCCCCCTGTCGTGCTCCGTCCTGTGCCGTCGCGAGGGCCGGCATCAGCTCGCTGACGTCCTGGTCCTGGTTCGACAGCACCACGATGTCGACCCGTCGGTTCAACGTGTTGTCCGCGTCGCTGGCACCCTTGGCGAGCGGGCGGCTCGAGCCGAACCCGACGCTCTGCACGTGGTCCGCCGGCATCCCGCCGCGCTCGACCAGGTCACGGAGCACCCCGGTGGCGCGGGCGGCACTGAGCTCCCAGTTCGTCGCGTACGGGGCGGTGGAGTTCCGCTGGTCGGCGTGGCCCTCGACGCTGACGTCGTGCCCGCTGGTCTTCAGGACCGGGGCGATGGCGTCCATGATCCGGCGGGCCTGGTCGGACAGGTCGGCGCTGTTCGTCGCGAAGTAGGTCTCGCTGCCGACGAGCCGGACGGTCAGACCGCGGTCGTCGACCGCGAACTGCACCTTCGACGACTCCCCCGCCTGGTCGAGGTTCCCCTGGATGGCCGCCTCGATGGCCTTGAGGTCGTCGAGCTCCCGCTGCGCCGCTGCCAGGTCGGCCTTCGACGCCACCGGCGGCACCGCCGTCGAGGCCGGGTCGACGTTCGTGTCGTCGGCGCCGGACGCGGCGGTCGAGTGATCGGCGTCGGACTTGTCCGTCGCGTACCCCTTGCCGTCCTTCGTCACCTGGGACTTCGAGACGATCGTCCCGGACGCGGTGTCCACCTTCCCGGACTTGACCTCGCCGAAGCCCGTCGCGAGCGAGTTCTTCAGCGCGATGTACTTCTCCTGGTCCACCGACGACATGGCGAAGAGCACGAGGAACATGCACATGAGCACCGTGATCATGTCCATGTACGACGCCATCCAGCGCTCGTCGGGGTGCTCGGCCTCGTCGTGGCCGCCCTTCTTCCGACCGCGCCCGCGCCCGCGGGGGTTCGCGCTCACGGTCAGGCCGCCAGCTGCTGGTCGTCGGCGGTGGCCTTGGCGGCCTTCCCGCCCTTGCCAACGGCACCGCGTGCGGCGGGCGGCACCATCGCGGTGAGGCGCTCACCGAGCAGTCGGGGCTGACTGCCGGCCTGCACCGCGAGCAGCCCCTCCATCAGCAGGGTCTGCCGGTCGGCCTCGAGTTGCGCGAGCTTGCGGAGCTTGCCGCCGAACGGCAGCCAGAGGAAGTTCGCGGTCAGCAGGCCCCAGAGCGTCGCGACGAACGCGCTCGCGATGAGCGGGCCGAGCTCGTCGGGCTTGCCGAGGTTCGCCAGGACGTGGGTCAGCGAGACGACCGTGCCGATGATGCCGACCGTCGGGGCGAAGCCGCCCAGGCTCATGAAGAACGCGCTGGCGCTCCGCATCGGTGCGGCGTTCGACTCGATCTCGTCTTCGAGCAGGATCCGGAGCTCGTCGCCGTCGGTGCCGTCGGCGATGTTCTGCAGGGCCTTCTTCATGAACGGGTCGTCGTGCTTGTCGGCCTCCTGCTCGAGCGCGAGCAGGCCGTTGGCCCGAGCGGTCTCGGCGAGCCCGACGACGTCGTCGATGACGGTCTGCGGCGGGGTCACCTTGCCGGTGAACGCCTTCGGGACGGTCTTGAAGGCGGCGAGGGCGTCCTTCATGGTCGTGCTCGCGACACCGCAGCCGATGGTGGCGACGAAGACGAGGAGCATCGGCGCGGGCAGGAAGAGGCCCGCCATCTCGACGTGCTCCATCTGCGCCATGCCGAACAGGGCGCCGAAGGCGAGGAGGATCCCGACGATCGTTGCGATGTCCACGTCAGCGACCCCCGTCCCGGCGACTGGCAGCGACGAGCGGTGCGACCGGAGCGAGGGTGGGCTGCGGGCCGGTCGCGTTCGTCGCGGTGTCGGTGCCGTAGGCCATGCCGACGATCCGCGCACGGTAGGCGGCGACCAGGCCGATGACGTCGGCCATGGACTCGCGCACGATGTACTTGGCGCCGTCGACCATGATGAGCGTCGTGTCCGGCGTCTCCTGGATGCGCTCCACGAGGTCGGGGTTGACAGCGAATGCGCTGCCGTTGAGTCGTGTGACGACGATCATGGCCCGTCCTGGTTCTCGATCGTCCCGCCGCCGTCCGTGGGGCGGGATGCAGACCCGTCCGTGGGTGTGCAGCGATGACTATCGGCGGTCGGCCGAGCGGCGTTAGCGCGACGCCCACTGCGGAAGGACACCCGTCGCGCAACTTCTCATGGACGAGTTATTCCCGATCTGAACCTGCGAGAACGCCGGGATCCATCCCCGGTTTTATCTCATGAGCGTGTTACCGTGACGTCCATGTCCGACACCACCACCGTCGTCACGCCCGCCGAGCCGACCGGCACCTCGCCTGCCGCTCCGCTGCGCGAGGTCGGCGCCCTGATCCGGGGCGCCCGCAAGGGCCGCAGCATGACCCAGTCCCAGCTCGCCGAACGCGTCGGGACGAGCCAGAGCGCGATCAACCGCATCGAGCAGGGCGGCCAGAACCTGTCGCTCGAGATGCTCACGCGCATCAGCGACGCCCTCGACCAGCAGATCGTGTCCATCGGCGGCGCCCCGCAGCGCGCGCACCTGCGCGTGCAGGGCGGGCGGAAGCTCAGCGGCTCCATCGCGGTGAACTCGAGCAAGAACGCCGCGGTCGCGCTGCTCTGCGCGTCGCTGCTGAACCGTGGTGTCACCCGCCTCCACAAGGTCGCCCGCATCGTCGAGGTCGACCGCATCATCGACGTGCTCCGCAGCCTCGGCGCGACCGTCACGTGGTCCGAGGACGGCGAGGTGCTCGAGATCGTCGCGCCGTCGGACCTGCACCTCGACGCGATCGACGCCGACGCGGCGCGCCGCACCCGCAGCGTGCTCATGTTCCTCGGCCCGCTCAGCGGCCGGTACGGCTCGTTCCGCCTGCCCTACGCCGGCGGCTGCGACCTCGGGACCCGCACGGTGGAGCCGCACCTCATCGCGCTCCGCCCGTTCGGGGTCGACGTCGAGGCGACCTCCGGGTGGTACGAGGTCGACGTGGCGAACACCGAGGTGCCGACGAAGTCCGTCGTGCTGACCGAGCGCGGCGACACCGTCACCGAGAACGCGATCCTCGCCGCGGCCGCTCGCGACGGCGTCACGACGATCCGGAACGCCAGCCCGAACTACATGGTGCAGGACCTCTGCTTCTTCCTCGAGCTCCTCGGGGTGCAGGTCGAGGGCATCGGCTCGACGACGCTCCGCATCACCGGGAAGAGCCGGATCGACGAGGTCGTCGACTACTGGCCGAGCGAGGACCCGGTCGAGGCGATGAGCCTGCTGACCGCCGGCATCGTCACCGAGTCCACCCTCACGGTGACCCGTGCGCCGATCGAGTTCCTCGAGATCGAGCTCGCGACCCTGGCCGAGATGGGCCTGCGCTTCGACGTCAGCGAGGAGTACGCCGCCGCGAACGGTCGCACCCGCCTCGTCGACATCACGGTGCACCCGTCCGAGCTGCACGCACCGATCGACAAGATCCACGCGATGCCGTTCCCCGGCCTGAACATCGACAACCTGCCGTTCTTCGTCGTCATCGCGGCGATGGCCGAGGGCACCACGCTCGTGCACGACTGGGTGTACGAGGGTCGGGCGATCCACCTGCTCGACCTGACCCGCCTGGGCGCGACCGTGACCCTGCGCGACCCCCACCGTCTCGACGTCACCGGTCCGACGCACTTCTCGGGTGCCGAGGTCAGCTGCCCGCCGGCGCTGCGACCCGCCGTCGTCATCCTGCTGGCGATGCTCGCGGCGAAGGGTGAGAGCGTCCTGCGCAACGTCGGCATCATCGCCCGCGGCTACGAGCAGCTGCAGGAGCGCCTCAACTCGCTCGGTGCGTCCATCGAGACGTTCCACGACTGATCCCACAGCGCCACCTCGGCGACCCCGCCGGTCGCCGCACCCGACGGCCCGTCCCCGCAAGTGGGGACGGGCCGTCACCCGTCGCGGAGAACGCACCGGAGCCTCCAGGGCGTCTGCCAGACGGGACGGACCCACGATCCAGACGCCAGGTGCTGCATGGGGGCATGGCCACGAGATCGCTCCTGACCGTCCCCCTCGTCCTCACCGTGGCGGCCGCGACCGTCGCATGGGTCGCGCTCGGCCCGGCAGCAGCTCTGGCCTTCGGCGCGCTCGCCCTGCTCGAGATCGCCATGGCCGCCGACTCGTCGGTCCCGATGGCGGGCATCGCAGGGCGCCTGCACTCCCCGGCGCGACGGCTCTTCCTGTCGATCGGCATCGTCGCCGGTGTGCTCGCGATGCGCCTGGTCCTGCCACCCGCGGCCGTCGCCGTCGGCGGGGCGACGGACCCCGCGTCAGCCGTCGACGAGGCTGTCTTCGCCCCCGGGTCCTTCTCGGCACACCTCGCCGAGGTCCGGCCCGCGCTGGCCGCCTTCGGCGCAGCCTTCATCTGGTCGGTGTTCGCCGAGTACCTGTTCAACACCGACCGCCTGTCACGGCGGTCCTGGCTGGGCGGTCTGGAGGCACGGCTCGCCCGGGTCGCGCGGCCGCGCGCCTGGTCCGTGGTCACCGCTGCGACCGGCGTGCTCGGCACGACCGTCCTGGTCGGACGGCAGGACGCGTGGACGCCGGACGCTGTGCTGCCGGTCGCCGTCGGCGGCGCGGCCGGCGTCGGCGCGTACCTCGTGTCCAAGCGGATCGCGCGGTGGGCGCTGCGGGGCGTGGACGGCACGGACACCGGGTCGGTCGGCACGCGCGGCGCGTGGCGGGTGCACGCCTACGCCTCGACGGTGGTCTTCGAGCGCGGCCTCGTGGTCTTCATGCTGTTCGAGATCCTGGACGGCGTGTACAGCCTGTCGGGGTCGGGTCTGCTCGGCGCCGACGGACTCGGTGCGCTCGAGCAGGCCGCACTCGCGGTCGCTGCCATCGCCGTCGGCGCAGTCTTCCTCGCCCGGACGACCTCGCACCTGGACCAGGCGGCGACGCTCAAGCGCCTCCGGTACCTGAAGGCAGGGGCCGCGTACGTCCTGGGGGTCCTCGCGGTCCTCCTCTGGACCAGCCTGCTCGTCCCGGTCCCCGGGACGGTCGTGGCCTGGTTCGGCACCGTCGTGATCGGTCTCGCGCTGGCCAGCTCGCTGCCGTGGCGGGCGTGGGCACGACGGGCCCGGCGGCGGACGCTGGCCGGCTGACGCGATCGCACTCCGTAGCGCCCTGGGTGCACGCTCAGCGCGGCTGCCCGGTGTCCCGGGCGCACTGACGGTTCCGGTCAGCATGCTGAGCGGCATGAGCGCACCCCTGGACCCGCGGACGGGGCGGTCCCGCCGCTACCGTCACCGCCTCGTGCTGATGGTCGCGGTCGGGGTCGTCGTCGCGGTCGTCACGGCGCTGACCGCCGGGCCCCGCTGGGCTGCCTCGGTCGGCTGGGCCGCGGCGTGTGCCGTCTACGTCGTCACCGCTTTCCCGCTGCTCCGCGCCGACGCCGACCGCACAGCGCGGTGGGCGGCTCGCGAGGACCCGAAGCGGACGACGTCGGACCTGCTGCTCGTCGGTGCCTCGGGAGCGAGCGTCGTCGCGATCCTCGTCGTGCTGAGCACCGCTCGCGGGCTGCACGGCACGGCGCAGGACCTGGCCGCCGCCCTCGGTGTCGTGAGCGTCCTGCTGTCCTGGCTGCTCGTGCAGACGCTCTTCACGCTGCGGTACGCCGAGCTCTACTACAGCGAGACGCCCGGCGGGGTGGACTTCAACCAGCCGGAACCACCGCGGTACACGGACTTCGCGTACTTCGCCGTCACGGTCGGCATGACGTACCAGGTGTCGGACACCACGATCACGTCGAGCACCATCCGGGCGACGACCCTGCGGCACGCGCTCCTGTCGTTCTTCTTCGGCACGGTGGTGATCGCCAGCGTGATCAACCTGGTCGCGGGGTTGGGAAGCTGAGTCGGGCTCCCAGGGTGCATCCGTCCCCACGAGCGGTCGGTCGGAGCGGGGCCGTGGTGCTGCGCGTCCGGGGCGCTCCGGTCCCGAGCGGTGGTGGAGCCGGGCGGCTGACCGACGCAGCCGGCCAGCAGGACGACGGCCGCGGTGACCACGAGCGCGACCCCGAGCCGTCGGCGGCGATCCCGACTCATCGTGCTCCGTGCGCCAGCGACGCAGATCCGATCCCTCACACCGGAGCAGGCCGGCCGCCCCCGACGCGAAGGGGCCGGGCAGGACGCATCGGGCTCACAGGTACCGGCGGACATCCGACGCGAAGCGCGGTACGCCAGCGCGGCGGAGATCCTCCAGCACCTCGTCGATCGTGAGCGGTGGGTCGTCGTAGTCCTCCGCCAGCTCGAGCAGGACCCTCGTCACGACACCGGGAACAGGTCGAGCTGGTCGAGCAGGAAGTCGTCCGGGTGCACGACCTCGACATCGAACGGTGCGATGGAAGCCTCCGGGAAGTCTCGGACGTCGAACGTCACGAGCACGTCGGCCTTCGCCCGGACGGCGGCGGCCAGGACGTGGCGGTCCTTCGGATCGCACGTCGTCGCCGCTGTGAGCGCTTCGTACCCGGTCACCGTCGCGTCCGGGAAGAACCGCTGCATTGCCCTGATCCGGCTGCCGATCCGCGACGGGTCGACGCCCGCGCCGACGACGTTCCTCCGCACCTCGTCGAGGACCCCGTCAGACCACAGCGCTCGGAACGCTCCCGCATCCGCAAGCCGGAGCACCAGGTCGGTCAGCCGGATGCCGTAGAGGGTGCACGCGTCGAAGAAGGCGGGGAACGCCATCGGTCACGCTCCGGCTGAGGCCGCTTGCTGTCGCTCCAGCGCTTGCGTCCCGCGAGCCATCTCCCTGAGTGCAGCCCGTCGACTGACGCGGAAGTCCTCCTGGAACGTCACGACGTCGCGGATGAGGACCCTGCGATGACGACCGCGCTTGTCGAAGGGGATCGTGCCGTCCTCGAGGTACTTGATCAACGTCGGCCTCGAGACGCCGAGGAAGTCGGCAGCCTGTTGCGTGGTCATCTGCATGTCGTTCGGGGCGACCGTGACACCGCTCCCGTTGGCGAGAGCGTCCGCGACCTGCTCGAGGATCGCGAAGAGCTCCTCGGGGATCGGGCGCTCCGATCCGTCGGGAGCACGCAACGCCGCGCCCTTGTGCGGCTCCGCCGAACTCTCGTGGAGGAGCCGAGCGAAGTCGACGAGGTCATCCCTCGAGTCGTCGGTCGGCAGGTACGTGCGGGCTCCGGCGTTCCGGCTGCGGGGTGAGGTCGAGATCGCCATGGACCGATCGTATCCGCAAGAACCGAAAGGGTGCAGATCGACGTCGTGACCGGGGAAACCGACGAACCGGCCACAGGACGCGGATCGGGAAGGACTCGCAGTACCCGCGGCGTTGACTGACGCGTCCGACGAACCGCGAGGAGACACGTGCTCGGTCCAGAACTGGTGGTGGCCCTCGGGCTCGCCATCGCCGTGACGGCTGCCGTCGCCGACCGGATCAGGATCGCACCACCCGTGCTCCTGCTCGTCATCGGTGCGCTGCTCGCGTTCGTCCCCACGTTCGGACGGGTGGAGCTGCCCGCCGACGCGGTGCTGCTGCTGTTCCTCCCCGCGCTGCTCTACTGGGAGAGCCTGACCACCTCGCTCCGTGAGATCCGGAAGAACCTGCGCGGCATCGTCCTCATGGGCACGCTGCTCGTCGTGGTGACCGCCGGTGTCGTCGCCACGCTCCTGCACCTGCTCGGCATGCCGTGGGGTCCGGCCTGGGTGCTCGGCGCCGCGGTCGCACCCACCGACGCCACTGCCGTGGGGGTGCTCACGAAGATGCTGCCCCGCCGCAACGTCACGGTGCTGCGTGCGGAGAGCCTCGTCAACGACGGCACGACCCTGGTGGTCTACGGCATCGCGGTCGCCGTCACCGTCGGCACCCAGGAGCTCACGTTCTGGAACGTCTCCGGCATGCTCGTGCTCTCGTACGTCGGTGGGGTCGCGGCGGGGCTGCTCGCCGCATGGCTCGGCTCGCTCGTCCTCCGACGGGTCGACACGGTCGTGCTCGAGAACCTCGTGACGCTGCTCGTGCCGTTCGCGGCGTTCCTCGGTGCCGAGGCGGTCGGGGCGTCCGGGGTGCTCGCCGTCGTCGCCGCGGGCATCGTCGTGAGCCAGGTGGCGCCGAAGCTCGACCGGGCGGAGACCCGGCAGCAGGTCCGTGCGTTCTGGTCGTTCCTCACCTACCTGCTGAACGGTGCGCTGTTCGTGCTCGTCGGCATCGAGGCGATGGTCGCTGCCCGCGCACTCGACGCCCGTGAACTCTGGACCGGGGTCGGCCTCGTGCTCGCGGTGTCCGTGGTGCTCGTCCTCGTCCGCTTCGCCTTCGAGGGCACGCTCGGCGGCACCGTCTGGCTCGTCACCCGGCGGTTCGGCGGCGAGCCCCGCGAGGGCCGCCGCGACCGGCTCGTGAGCGGCTTCGCCGGCTTCCGCGGTGCGGTCTCCCTGGCGATGGCCGTCGCCGTCCCGCGCACGCTCGAGTCGGGTGGCGCCTTCCCCGACCGCGACCTCATCGTCTTCGTGACCGCCGGCGTCGTCGTCGTGACCATCGTCGGCCAGGCCCTCGTGCTCCCCGCCGTCCTGCGTCGCGCGGCGCTGCCCGAGGACGAGTCCGTCGGCGAGGAACGACGCTACGCCGAGCGCACCGCGGTCGAGGAGGCGCTCGACGCCCTCCCCCGGTTGGCCAGGAAGGCAGGCGCCGACCGGGCGACGGTCGACCGCGTCCGGCGCGACCTCGAAGCCCACCTCGACGTCATCCAGGCGCGTGAGGAGGAGGACGAGGACCACCCGACCCTGCAACGCCACGACGCGACGGTCGCACTGGAGCTCGCCCTGGTACGGCACAAGGCCGCCACCCTGCTGCGGCTGCGGGACGACGACGAGATCGACGACGTGGTGCTCCGGCAGGTCCGCGCGGGCTACGACGCCGAGGAGGCGCGGCTCGAGGGGTCGACGCCGGCCTGACCCCGCCCCGGGATTGCTCCCGTCACCGCCGACGAACGCAACGACGAAGCGCCCGAGTCAGCTTCCGTAGCGACGCACCGTCGCCCGGATCGCCTCCGCGTGCTCGTAGATCCCGTCCATGCCGTCGACGGCGTGCTTGGTCTCCACCTTGTCTTCGTCGAAGAGCCCGAGGTACTTCTGCTTCTTGCCGTTGAACCAGAGGCGTGCAATGGGTTTGCGGTTGTTGTCATCCAGGAGTACTGCGAAGTACGACTTCTGGTCTCGGTGCGCAATGCGGTCCGGCTTCACTTCGCTGCAAGCGATCGCCTTGACGATCTGGTACCCCTCGAGCTCCTCGAGCGTCGTTTCGATCTCCGTCTCGCGGTCGAGGTCCTCCTCAGCGACTGCGGCACTCGTCAATGCAGCAGCCGGGGCCTCGGGTTGCATCGGCGCACTGTAAGAAGCGCCGAGAGCGGTCTTCAAGCGGTCGTTCACCTGCTCGTTGAGGAACTGCTTCGATGCCTTCGAGACGAGGGTCTTGAACTGCGTTCGTGTCTCTTGTGTGAACCGCCCCTCGTACACACGGGAGGTGAAGAGGCGAACGAAGTCCTCATCTGGCTCCCGGAACTGCCCCGCGATTGCTCGCTTGATCGACCCGACGTACTTCAACTCCTCCGCCGCGCTGATGACCGAATCGAGGTCGAAGACGTCCTTCGTCAGCTTGCTCAGCTCCGGGAGGAGTGTCTCGTCGATGTCCGCGAGGTCGAGGACGAGGAAGGGGCGGTCGTCCATCTTGTTGGGGGCGTCGAGGTCGGTGTAGAAGTTGTAGACCTCTCCGTTCGTCAGAACGGCGATGCGCGCATTCGTGACGGAGAAGTAGCGGAACAGCTGCGAAGCGTGCTCGATCTTCAGTGGTTCAGTCGACTTCTTGCACTCGATGAGGATCTGCACCTCACCGTCGCGCATGATCGCGTAGTCGACCTTCTCACCACGCTTCACTCCGACATCGGCCGTGAACTCGGGTACCACCTCGAGCGGGTTGAACACGTCGTAACCGAGGATGGTCGAGATGAACGGCATCACGAACGCGTTCTTCGTCGCTTCCTCGGTCTGGATGGCTTCTCGCTGGTTCTGCACCTTGGTCGCGAGCGCTGCAAGACGTTCTTCGAACTCCACTGTTCCTCCTCGGTCGAGCTCAGCGTAATTGAGCAATCGTCCTTCAAGTGGACCGCCGGTCCCCCTGTCCTGGGGACAAGCAACGGGCAGAGATGACGACCGAGGACTGAACATCAGCACCGCGCTTCCGGCACCGTCTCCAAGCCGCCCTGCCGAACCAAGCGGCTGCGGAGACGATCATTCGCGGTTCCGTTGCGACAGGCGTCAACCGGTCGGGACCTGACCCGCTCGCAGCATCGCCCGCTCGAGCAGCTCGAGGTCGATACCCACGTGCCGGCGTGCCAGCACCCCGGCGTCGACCGGTCGGCCCGCACAGACGGCCTCGACGAGCCCCTCGTGCTCGTGCAGCGCGCGCTCCTCCATCTCGGCCATGCCCTCGGCGGTACCCCACAGGTGCGCGGGCGCCGCGATGGACACCTGCGACTCGAGGTCGGCGAGCGCCGTGGCGAGCACCGCGTTGCCGGCCGCGTCGATGATCGTGCGGTGCAGCACGGCGTCCGCCTGCTGCTTCTCGAGCCCGGACGCCGCGGCGCGGAAGTCCTCGAGCCGGGTTCGTAGCGTCGCGCGTTCGTCGTCCGTGATCCGCTCGGCCGCGGCGGTGGCGAGGGCGCCGTGCAGCAGGGCGATCGCGTCGGTGGTGTCGCGGATGCCGGCCCAGCGGGCGAGCAACGTCCGGCCGACGGCGTCGGAGGACGAGTCGGGCCACTGCGAGCGGACGAAGGTGCCGCCGCCCCGGCCCCGGCGGGTCTCGAGCAGGCCCCGGTCGACCAGGCGGGCGAGGGCCGCGCGCACGGTGACGCGTCCGACCCCGAGGAGCACGGCCAGCTCCCGCTCGGGTGGGAGCCGTGAAGCGGGCAGGTACTCGCCGACCGCCACGGCGGTGACGAGCCGGTCCTCGACCTCGTCGACCCGGGTCTCCGTCGCGCGATCTGGCACTCCGCCCCCTCCTTGCGTTTCGTCCACGTTAAAGCACGAGAAAAGGTATTGCAGGGAACCTTTGCCGGGTCCATGCTGTGCGTCATGTCCCGCATCACCGAAGGCACGATGCCGTTCCAGGACGGCGAGACCTGGTACCGCGTCACCGAACCCGACGCTCCGACCCCCGGCGCGCTCCCCCTCGTGGTCCTGCACGGCGGCCCCGGCATGGCGCACGACTACCTCAGGAACCTCGCGGCCCTCGCCGACGAGACCGGTCGCAGCGTCGTGCACCACGACCAGTTCGGCTGCGGCCGCAGCTCGCACCGTCCCGACGCACCGTCGGAGTCCTGGACCCCGCAGCTCTTCGTGGACGAGTACACGGCCCTCGTCGCCCACCTCGGCCTCGGCGACCACCACGTCCTCGGCCAGTCGTGGGGCGGGATGCTCGGCTCCGAGATCGCCGTGCGGCAGCCGGAGCACCTGCGTTCCCTGGCGATCTGCAACTCCCCCGCATCGATGCAGCTCTGGGTCGACGGCGCCGCCGAGCTCCGCGCACAGCTGCCCGAGGACGTGCAGGACGCCCTCACCCGGCACGAGGAGGCCGGCACCGTCGACGACCCTGAGTACCTCGCCGCCACGCAGGTGTTCTACGAGCGCCACGTCTGCCGCGTGGTCCCCATGCCGCAGGACTTCGTCGACTCCGAGGCCCAGATGGAGGCCGAGCCGACGGTCTACCACACGATGAACGGGCCGAACGAGTTCCACGTGATCGGCACCATGCGCGACTGGACCGTGATCGACCGGCTCGACCGGGTGGTCGTCCCGACCCTCGTCGTCGCCGGTGAGCACGACGAAGCGACACCCGCCACCTGGCAGCCGTTCGTCGAGCGCATCGCCGACGTCCGCCAGCACGTCTTCCCCGGGGCGAGCCACTGCTCGCACCTGGAGCAGCCCGAGGAGTTCCGCCGCGTGGTCGCGGCGTTCCTCGCCGAGCACGACGACCACGCACCCAGCGACCAGCCCACGGGCTGACCAGGCCCGGCCCACCAGGCCGACCATCCGTCGGACGGGAGGCGCGTCCTCACCCCCACCACGCGCCTCCCGTCCGACACCCCACCGGACCGGACCGGCGCGCCCACCCCGCCACGCGCCTCCCGTCCGTCATCCCCCTCCCACGCACCGTCTCCCCGAACGGAACCACGATGTCGCAGCAGCACAGCGAGCTCTCCGCGCAGCAGCAGCTCGAGGCCTACGGCTACAAGCAGGAGCTCAAGCGCTCCGTGTCCACCACCGACCTGCTCGTCTACGGGCTCGTCTTCATGGTGCCGATCGCCCCGTGGGCGATCTTCGGCACCGTCTACAACGCGTCGAGCGGCATGGTGCCGCTCGTCTACCTGGTCGGCCTCGTCGCGATGATCTTCACCGCGCTCGCGTACGCGCAGATGGCGAAGTCGATCCCCCTCGCCGGCAGCGTGTTCTCCTACGTCGGCCGCGGGATCCACCCCACCGCCGGCTTCTTCGCCGGGTGGGCGATCCTGCTCGACTACCTGCTCGTCCCGACGCTGCTCTACGTGTTCGCGGCCGAGAGCATGGTCGGCATCTTCCCCGGTACGCCCCGCTGGCTGTGGGCGCTCGTGTTCGTCGCGATCAACACCGTCATCAACCTGCTCGGTGTCTCGTCGCTGAAGCTGGCGAACCGCATCTTCCTGCTCATCGAGCTCGTGTTCGTCGCAATCTTCGTCGTCATCGCGATCGTCGCGCTCACCGGTGGGACCGTGCCCGGCGCCTCGTTCAGCACCGACCAGGTGTGGGACCCGTCGAAGGTCTCAGCGCCGCTGATCGCCTCGGCGCTGTCGATCGCCGTGCTGAGCTTCCTCGGGTTCGACGGCATCTCCACCCTGTCCGAGGAGTCCACCGGCCGTCGTGGCGGAGCCGGGCTCGCGATGGTCCTGGCACTCGTCATCGTCGCGTTCCTGTTCGTGCTGCAGACGTGGCTCGCGTCGGCGCTGGCGGGCGGTCGTGACTCCTTCCCGGAGGGCGAGGCCGGGAACGCGTTCTTCACCATCGTCGAGCAGGCGTCGTCGAGCGGCTGGGCGACCGCGTTCTTCGCCGTCAACGTGCTCGCCGTCGGGATCGCGAACGCCATGGCCGCACAGGCCGCGACGAGCCGCCTGCTCTTCTCGATGAGCCGCGACCGACAGCTGCCCGCGTTCCTGCACAAGCTCAACGGGCGGCTGGTCCCGCAGAACGCGATCATCGTCGTCTCGGTGCTCTCCGCGATCCTCGTGCTGTTCTTCGTCGGGCAGATCGACACGATCTCGTCCCTGGTGAACTTCGGTGCACTGTTCGGCTTCATGCTCCTGCACGTGTCGGTGTTCGTGCACCACGTGGTGAGGGGGAGGTCGCGGAACTGGCTGCTGCACCTCGTCGTGCCGCTCATCGGGTTCCTGATCATCGGGTACGTCCTGCTCAACGCCGCCGTCGAGGCGAAGGTCGGCGGGATCGTCTGGCTCGTCGTCGGCGCCGCGGTGTTCCTGTACTACCGCCGGACCGGCCGCTCGACCGAGGTGGGGTCCGAGGAGCCCGGCACACTGGGCGAGGGGTCCGTCGGCGGCCTCGACACCACCACCACCGAGAAGGGCCAGCGATGACCACCCCCGACCACCACCTGCCGAACACCCTGGGGCGGCCCGGGTTCTCCGCCGACCGCGAGGCCGTGCTCCGGATCACCCCGGGCACCGGCGAGACGATCGGCTTCGAGACGACGGACGCGGTCTACGCCGAGCTCGACGAGCACCACGACCTCGCGCAACTGCAGGCACCGATCAACCCCGTCACCGGCCCGGTCTGGGTCGAGGGCGCCGAGCCCGGGGACACCCTGGCGGTGCACATCCACGACATCGAGCTGACGACCCACGGCTGGTCGGTGTCGCTGCCCGGGTCCGGCGCGCTCCAGCACGTCATGCCCGAGGGTGTCTTCGCCCGCCGCTGCCCCATCGAAGACGGCGTCGTGCACGTCACCGACCGGCACGCGTTCCCGGTCCGTCCGATGATCGGGTGCATCGGCGTCGCGCCGGCGTCGGGGACGAACTCGACGATCATGCCCGCGTACGCCGAGGGCGGGAACATGGACGTCACCGAGGCGCGACCCGGCTCGACCGTGTACCTGCCGGTGCGGGTACCGGGTGCCCTGCTGTCGATCGGTGACATCCACGCGATCATGGCCGAGGGCGAATCGTCGTTCGTCGCGATCGAGGCGCAGGGCACCGCGATCGTGTCCGTCGACCTCGTGCGGGGCGAGCGGCCGCTCCGAGCGCCGCGCATCGAGACCGACGACGAGTGGCTCTTCGTCGGGCTCGGCGACCCGGTGCAGGAGAGCGTGCGGCGCGGGTACGAGGACGCGTTCTCCTTCCTGGTCGAGGACCACGGGTTCACCGCCGAGGACGCCTACGCCGTGCTCAGCGCGGTCGGCGACTCGAAGCTCGGTGGGCCGACCGGGTCCGGTGACCCGGATCCGCTGCACCCGTTCGCGGCGGTCGGGGCGGTGACGCTGCACCGGGTGCCGAAGGCGGTCCTGTAGCGGACCGTGCACGGGCCTGTGTGCGGCGGCAGCGCGCGGTGCTGCCGCACAACGCGGAGCAGCTCGCGCCACGGATCTCCGTGGCGCGAGCTGCTTCCGGATGTGCGGAGGGTTCCGGACGGACGACGACGGCCGGGAGGCTCGTGGCGGGCCGCCCCGTGCCTCCCGTCCGGTGGGCGGTAAACTGCGCGACAGTGACACATCTCCCTGTGCAGTGACGAAGCGCTCTCCCCGCGCCACCCGTCCGGCCCTCCGCCGTCCGGAGGTGATTGCCTGCGCCCGCGAACGGGACTCCTCGACGGAGTCCCGACGGCCAGGCGCACCCTCCCGACCCACAGGAAGACCCTCTGATGACCCACACACGCCCCGACACGGATCCGCGCGCCGCCCTTCGCCCCGACTGCACCCGTTGCGCCGCGCTCTGTTGCACCCTCCTCGGTTTCGCCCGATCGGCGGACTTCCCCGTCGACAAGCCCGCCGGAACGCCCTGCGGTGAGCTCGGCGTCGACTTCGCCTGCACCATCCACGACCGCCTCCGCCCTCGCGGCTTCCGAGGGTGCACCGTGTTCGAGTGCTCCGGCGCCGGTCAGCGCGTCACCCAGGACGTCTTCGGCGGCGTGTCCTGGCGAGCGCGTCCAGACCTGGCACCGGCGATGTCCGCCGCGTTCGCCGTGGTCCGGGTGCTGCACGAACTCGCCTGGTACCTGACCGAGGTCGCCGACCGGAGCTGGGACCCCGACACCGCGGACCGCGCCGCTGCCATGGCGGCCGACTGCATCGCGCGGTCCGGCGGTGACCCTGCCGCCCTCGCCGCGCTGGACCTCGGTGGACTCCGTCGCGCAGCCCTCCCCCTGCTCGACGCCCTGCGGGACGAGGCTCGTGCGCGGTTCGCAGCGGCGGACGAGCACGCCGAGGAACGCTCCCTGCCCGAGGACCTCGCCGGGCGTGACCTGCGGCGAGCGGTCCGACCTGGTTCGTCCCTGCGGAACGCGGTGCTCATCGGCTCGGACCTGCGGGGGACGGACCTGAGCGGCGTCGAGCTGCTCGGCGCGGACCTGCGCGGCGCACGCCTCGCCGGTGCCGATCTGTCCGGCGCCCTGCTCCTCGTGCAGTCGCAGGTCAACGCGGCGGACGGCGACGCACGCACGCTGCTGCCGTCCTGGCTCGAGGTGCCGACGCACTGGCTGTGCGGCTGAGCGCGACCGTCGCGGGGCCGCGGGCGGCGGGGCCGCAGGGAGCGGCGGGGCCGCGAGCGGCGTGCCTGCAGGGTTCGGCGGGGCGGCGGACGGCAGGGCCGCGAGCCGACGGACGGCGCGGCGTGCTGCCGCACCGCGCTCGGCAGCTCGCGCCACGGATCTCCGTCGCGCGAGCTGCTCCCGGTTGTGCGCCCGGTCACGAGCTGACGGGCGACGGGCGACGGACGACGGACGACGGACGGGGTGCGGCAGGGCCGGATGGGACGAGGGGCGTCGGACGGGAGGCGCGTGGCGGGGCCGCCCCGTGCCTCCCGTCCGGTGGGCGGAACCGCACCGCGCGTGGCCGGCTCGGCCGTCGAGCGCACGGCTGTCCGCTAGCGTCGGGAGCATGACGACGGACGACGCGACGGGACCGGACAGCAGGGGGCGGACCGGTCTCGACCGGGTCGGACGTGACCTCGACCGGAACCCGGACGTCGTGGTGCGGGACGTCGAGGTGACCTCCGACGGGTGGCACGTGCTGCGACGGACGACGTTCGACGTCCGCGGGACTGACGGCACCTGGACCACCCAGCAGCGGGAGACCTACGACCGCGGCAACGGCGCGGCCGTGCTGCCGGTCGACCGAGCGCGCGGCACCGTGCTGCTCACGCGGCAGTTCCGGTTTCCCGCGTACGTCAACGACCACCCCGACGGCATGCTGGTCGAGGTCGCGGCGGGCCTGCTCGACGAGGACGGCCCGGAGACCGCGGTCCGACGCGAGGCCCTCGAGGAGCTCGGGGTGCGGCTGAGCGACCTGCGACACGTGACCGCCGCGTACATGAGCCCGGGGTCGGTCACCGAGCGGGTGCACTGCTACGTCGCCGAGTACTCCCCCGACGACCGGGTCGAGGTCGGTGGCGGCCTCGCCGGTGAGGGCGAGGACATCGAGGTGCTCGAACTCCCGGCCTCGGAGGCGCTCGCGATGATCGAGGACGGACGGATCGTCGACGGGAAGACGATCCTGCTGCTCCAGTGGGCCGCGCTGCACGGCCTCGTGAACGGGCAGCACGCTCAGTCGTAGCCGAGGACCACCGACGGGTCGTCGCCCTCCGGGTCGGCGCTCGGGGCCAGCACCGAGGGCGCGGTCGACCCGCTCACCGGTGCGACCGACGGCGCTGCGCCACCTCGCGGGAGCGCGATCGACCGGCAGGACGGACCACCGGCTCGGGCATCGACCGCCACACCTGTCCCCAGACCTGCTCGTACTCGACCCGGGACACCTGCCCGCGTCGGACGGCGTCCTCGACGAGGCACAGCAGGTCGAGCGACGCCTCGATGAGCCGGACGTCGCCGTACACCTCGGGCCGACCGTTGCCGTGGAAGACCGTGATCGTCAGGGTCCTCACGCCGGGGCGCACCCGGCGGGTCACCCGGACGAGCAGGACGAAGCCGGCGGCGTAGAGCAGGACGGCGACGACGAGGCCGACCGCGGGCGCCCGGTGCAGCGCCACGACGAGCGCGACCGCCACGAGTGCGCCGGCCGCTCCCCAGACCTGGAGTGCCCGGAGCAGCAGGAGCTCGCCCGCGGTGGTCCCCGGTGCGTGCACCTCGAGCGTCCGGCCGCTCCAGAGGGCGCGGGTGACGGGCTGCACGGTGCAACGTCCCCAGGGATGCCAGCCGGTCCGGCGGGTGCGGTGCGCGTGCGGGTGTCGGTCTCGGTGCTCGTCCACGTCGTCCACCCTGCGGCGGACCGACCGGGATCGTGCCGGTCCTCACGGTCTCCTGACGCTGTCGACCGGTTCCCGTGCGCCGACCTGACGCTGCTGCGGCGGCGCTCCCGCGGCAGTGATGCGCTGCCGGTCGACCGCTACCGTGGGCGGATGGACGACCACACCCTCGCCGCCGCCCTCGTGTCCGACGCCGCTCGCCTCGCGGCCGACATGCGGCGCGACGGGGCGCAGGCGGAACGGAAGACCTCGGCCGCCGACCTGGTCACCGCCGCGGACCGCGCGGCCGAGGAGCTCGTCCGTCGTCAGCTGCTCGAGCACCGTCCGGGCGACGGCGTGCTCGGTGAGGAGGGCGCCCGCTCCGAGGCGATCGACGGACGCCGGTGGACCGTCGACCCGATCGACGGGACGTTCAACTACGTCGCCGGACTGCCGGCGTGGTGCAGCGCGGTGTCGCTCGAGGTCGACGGTGAGCTCCGGGTCGGTGCGGTGCGTCGTCCGACCGCCGACGAGACTTGGGTGGCGTCCGACGGTGTGACCACCCGCGACGGGGAGCGTGTGCCGCCGGTACCGGACGTGGCACTCGCCGCGACGAGCGTGGCGACGTTCCTGAACAGCTCCCACCTGCGCGCTGCCGAGGCGGGTCCGATGGCCGTGCTCCTGGCCGCGGCGGCGACGGTGCGGATCAGCGGGTCGGGGTCCTGCGACATGGTGGACGTCGCAGCGGGGCGCATCGGGCTCTGGGTGCAGACGGACTGCGCCGACTGGGACTGGCTGCCCGGGCGTGCGCTCGTCGAGGGTGCCGGCGGTGTCGCGACCGTCGTCCGGGTCCACGGCCACGACTGGCACCTCGCCGGTGCCCCGACCGCGGTGCGGCAGGCGGCCGAGCTGCTCGGCGCCTGACCCGCCCTGCGCGGAGGAGCGGCACTGCCCGAAGCCGCCCCTCCGCACCGTCCCGTGCACCTCGTCGTGCACCGGACGCGTCCTCGGCGGTACCCCCGCCGAGACGTCCTGCCGTCAGGCCGTGGCCTGCAGGCGGTCCTGTTCGTCGACGACGATCTCGACGGTGCCCGACGCCGTGGGACGTCCGAGGGCGCGGAGGTCCCAGCCCGCCGCTCGGTAGGCGTCGGCGTCGAGCGCGTGCCGGCCGTCGACGATGCGCCGGTGGTGGACGAGGGCGCCGAGGTCGTGCGGGTCGACCGTGCGGAACTGCTCCCACTCGGTCAGGAGCACCACCACGTCCGCATCGATCACCGCCGCCGTCATCGACGGCGCGTACCGCAGGGTCGGATACGCCCGCGCGGCGTTCTCCATCGCCTCGGGGTCGTACACGGTGACGACGGCGCCCGCCTCGCCGAGCATCCGGGCGACGTCGAGTGCCGGCGCGTCGCGGATGTCGTCGGAGTTCGGCTTGAACGCCGCCCCCAACGCCGCGATCCGCTTGCCCGCCAGGTCACCGTCCGCCATCTCCGTGACCAGGTCGACGGTCCGTTGCCGGCGGCGCAGGTTGATCGCGTCCACCTCGTCGAGGAACCGGACCGCCTGACCGACGCCGAGCTCCTGCGCACGGGCCGAGAAGGCCCGGATGTCCTTCGGCAGGCACCCCCCGCCGAAGCCGAGGCCCGGCTTGAGGAAGCGGCCGCCGATGCGGGTGTCGTGCGACAGGGCGCTTGCCAGGACGCTGACGTCCGCTCCGGCTGCCTCGCAGACCTCGGCCATCGCGTTGATGAAGGAGATCTTCGTCGCGAGGAAGGAGTTCGCGGCCACCTTCACGAGCTCGGCCGTGGGCAGGTCGGCGACGACGAGCGGTGTCCCCTCGTCGAGGATCGGTCGGAACGCCGCACGCAGCTGCGCCTCCGCCCACGCCGACCGGACGCCGAACACGAGCCGGTCGGGGTGCAGCGTGTCCTGCACCGCGTAGCCCTCGCGGAGGAACTCCGGGTTCCAGGCGACCTCCACCTCGGCTCCGGCAGGGGCGACCTGCTCCACGAGCGCCGCGAGCCGTTCGGCGGTGCCCACGGGCACGGTCGACTTCCCCACGATCAGCGCACGCCGGTCGATGTGCGACGCGAGCTCGCGGAAGGCGGAATCGACGTAGGTCAGGTCGGCGGCGTGCGACCCCCGCTGCTGGGGGGTCCCCACGCAGACGAAGTGGACGTCGCCGAACTCGGCGGCCTCGCGCAGCGACGACGTGAAGCGGAGCCGTCCGGAGGCGAGGGCCGCTGCGAGCTGCTCGGGCAGGCCGGGTTCGTGGAAGGGCACCCGGCCGGCGACCAGGGCCTCGACCTTGGCAGGGTCGACGTCGACGCCGAGGACCTCGTAGCCGAGGACGGCCATCGATACGGCGTGGGTGGCGCCGAGGTACCCCGTGCCGATGACGGTCAGGCGGGGTCGTTCGACGACGGGTGGCATCCCGGAGGACGGGATCGGGGTGACGGAAGCAGACATGGCAAGGCTCGCTCTCGGGTCGCGGAGGATGGGTGTGGACGGGTGCGGACGGACCGCGGTGGCCGTCGTGTGTCAGTCGGTGCAGGTCGTGGTGCTGAACTCGTTCGAGCCGACCACGGTGTTGTCGCAGGAGACGGTGTTGCCCTCGACCGGTCGGAAGGCGAACGCGACGCCGTCGGTGTTGCCCAGGTCGACCCGGTTGTCGGTGAAGGTGTTGTCGGTGCCCCAGCCGGAGAGCAGCTCGTGCGTCTGGAACCCGTCGAGCGGCGATCGGACGCCCCGGTTGCCGGTGATCGTCCAGCCGTTGCCCTTCACGTCCACCCACGAGTCGGCGTGGTTCTCGCCCTGCATGCCGACACCGTCGAAGGAGTTGTCGGACAGCGTGCCGCCCGTGGTGCCCTCCTTGATGTCGACGTTCTCGGCGGCGGTGTCGGCGACCGTGTTGCCCGTGACGACGTTGCGGTCGCTGCGGTCCTCCCGGCACTCCGAGACCTTGCACCAGTTGCTCTTCGACGAGCCGATGTAGATGCCCTCGCCGAACTGCGGCTTCCGGAGCCCCGTCCTGGTGACGGTGTTCCCGACGACGGTGTTGTCGCTGCTGTCGGCGCGCAGGTGGATGCCCTCGTCACCGATGTCGGTGACCGTGAGCCCGCTGACGGTCGAGTGCTGGACGCCGTCGAACATGACGCCCTTCTGCCCGTTCCGCACGGTGAAGCCCTCGAGCGACCAGTAGGACGCGCGGTCGAGGTGCAGGACGTACCCGCCCTCCGTGCCGCCCCCGTCGAGCACGGCGTCGCGGGGACCGCAGAGCGTGACCGGGTCGTCGGCGGTGCCCGCCGCGGACGCCTCGAAGCGGCCGGTGTAGGTACCGGACTCCAGCCGGACGACGTTCCCGGCCCGTGCGTCGCGGAGGGCCTTCTGCAGCTCCTTCGCGGTGCGCACCGTGGTCGTCGCCGAGGCCTCGCACCGGGCGGTGTCCACCGGGGACCCGGCGCCGGGAGCGGCTGAGCCGGTCGACGTCGCCCGGGGCTCGGGGACGTCCCGCGCCCGGGTCGGCTCGGACGTCGGAGCGGCACTCGACGTGGGGCGGGCACGGGCGTCCTGCTGCCCGTCGCGGTCCGATGCGGTGGTCGCCGCCCACAGCCCGCCGACGGCCAGGACGCCGACCACCAGGCCGGCACCCCCGACCAGCAGGTAGGAGCGCAGCCCGCGTCGTCGTGCGCTCACCGGTCAGCTCCCCGAGGGTGCGACCGCACCCGGCTCGGCAGCGTGGGTCCCGCGGCCCCCGACGGGCGGCAACCCCAGCGAGGTCGGGTCGACCGCACCGCGCGTGTAGCTCGACAGCGGCGCCAGCTTGGCGTACGGCAGCTCCTGCTTCGCCCGACGACGACGTCGTGTGCCACCGATCGCGGCGACCAGGACCACCGTCAGCAGCAGCAGCCAGAGCACCGTCAGCGGTTGGAAGACCGCGCGCAGCGTGACCAGGAACGGCTTCGTCGAGTGCCACTCGACCGTCGTGTTGCCCCGCTGGGCAGCACCGTCCGACCGGGCGAGGTCGATCGCGCTCGGCCCACGGCCGACGACCGTGTTGTTCTCGACGGAGGTGCCGTCGACCGCGCCGACCGTCGTCACACCGTGGACGCGGGCGTCCGCGATGGCGTTGTTCGTCACGGACGACGACGCGCTGTCCCGCAGGTAGACGCCGATGTCGGCGCCGTCCACCGAGTTCTCGGAGACCTCGGTCCGGCTCGCTCCGTCGAGGACGGCGATGCCGTTCTGCGTCGAGTCCTTGACGACGTTGTTGCGGACGACCACGTCGTCGGCGTCGTGCCGGACGACGATGCCCATCTCGTTGCGCGCGACCGTCGACCCGCTGATCCGGACGTTCTTCCCGCCGATCACCTCGATGCCGTAGCGGCCGTTCCCGGAGCTGTTGCTGTCCGAGAGCGCGTTGTTGCCGTACGTCGTCGTCGGCATGCCCGCCGCGTTCGGACCGGCTGCGAGCCCGCTGCCGTTCAGCGTGATCCCGTTGCGACCGTTGTCCGACGCGGTCACCTGGCTGAACACGATGCCGGTCGACGCCCGCGTCATCTTCACCCCGTCCACCGCGTTGTCCGTCGACCGGACCGAGGTGAACGTCGAGTTGGTGACGTAGCGGTGCAGCACCAGGCCGTCGATGAGCGAGTGCTCCACCGTGGCGTCCGACATCGTGACGCCGTCCGCGCTCGTCAGGAAGAGGCCGTAGGCGTTCCCGTCGAAGGTCACGTGCTGCACGAGGGCGGAGACGTAGCTGTAGCCGCCGGCGCTGGCCGTGGCGCTGCCCGACTTCGGCAGTTCACCGGTCGGCAGGATCGCGTTGCCGAAGACGTCCTTGGTCGTCCGCTCGGTCTTGCCCTGCTGGTCACCGGAGGCCTGGTCGAGGGTCGAGAGGTTCGTCCCGGTCAGGGACACCCCGCCCGTGGAACCGCTCCAGAACCCCAGGTGGGAGAACTCCGCGTACTGCAGCGTCGCCGTACCGCCCTGCACGCGGACGTACGCACGGCCGTCGGTGGTCTGCTGGTCGACCCGACCGGACTGGGGGTCCCACGCGTCGATGGCGACCGGGGCCTTGGCCGAACCGACCACCTGGAGGCTGCCGGCCTGGGTGACGATGGACACGAAGCCCTCGTGGTTGCTCGCCATGTGGATGCGCAGCCCGTCCGGGCTCGCGAGCCGCAGCGTGGCTCCGTTCTCGACGACGATGTTCTCGCTGAGCAGCCAGGAGCCGTCCGGCTGCTTGACGAACGTCGACGGCGCGAGCCGTGCGAGGTCGTCGACGGTGTAGGCCGCGCCGCGGGCGACGAGGACGAGCGTGTACGACGAGCCGGTGGCGAGGCGGTAGGGCTGCGAGACCGCGAGGCCGCTCCAGCGCGCCGCCGAGGCCAGTGCCCGGACGTTGTAGATCCGGTCGTTCTCGGCCGTCACCAGCCGCGCCTCCTTGTCCGGGTCACCCTGGTAGGGGCGTCCCGCAACGGGGGCCGCCGGGCCGGACCCGGTCGCAGCGGCCGCCGCGCCGGGCAGGCCGACGACACCCGCGACCAGCAGCCCCGCTCCCACGAGGAGCCCCGCGGCGATGCGCGGCGCCCCCTTCGTCAGCGCGCTCATGCGGCGACCGCCTGGTCGTCGGATGCGGAGACGGAGACCGCGGCAGCGGCAGCAGCGGCGCCGGCAGCGGTGCCGGCAGCGACCGTGCCCTGCGGGAGGACGATGCCGGGCGTCGCGACCCGACGGCCGGAGGTGGTCTCGGGCTGGAGGGTCCGGGCCTGCTGCCCGTCCCCTCCGACCTGGTCGGCGTGCCGGGTCAGCCATCCCTGCTTGTTCATCGTGACGAACGAGTACACCTTGATCGGCAGGGCGACCGCGATCACCACGAGGGCCAGCACGGGCAGCACGAACAGGTCGAGCGGGTGCCGCTTGAGGTTCGAGACGCCGCGGACCGCCCGGCCGAAGAGCAGCCAGCCGAGGGTGAAGAGCACGCCGACGGTGCTGAGCTCGAGCCGGCTGAACAGCAGGTACCACATCGTGATGCCCATGGTCACCGGGGTCAGGATGATCTGCAGGACCGTGATCTTGGTCACGAACGGCACCCGCCACACCCACCCCTTCGCGATGGCGGTGAGGTACGTGCGGTAGGAGTTGCGGCTCCAGCGGATGCGCTGCTTGAAGAAGGCCTTGCCGCTCGCCGGGAACATCGAGAGCGCCTTCGCGGACGACTGGTGCACGGTCTTGTACCCGGACGCGATCACGAGCCACGTGAGCCGACCGTCGTCGCCCGCGATGCACCGGCGCCCGAGGAAGAACTCGTTCTCGAGGTTGTCGAGCACCGGCATGACGGCGGAGCGTCGGTAGGCGGCGGTCCGCCCGGACAGGATCGGCACGGCACCCGCGGCGCCCATCGCCGGGACGTAGTTGAAGTAGCGCAGGTTGACCAGCCAGTCGGCGATGATGCGCCAGATGCTGGAGTTCCGCTGGTACACGTTCTGCTGCGTGCCGACACCGCCGACGCGCTCGTCGACGAAGGGCATCTGCACGGCTTCGAGGAGACCGGGCTCCCAGGAGGTGTCCGAGTCCACCAGGACCAGGACGTCGTACTTCGCGCGGCGGATGCCCTCGCCGAGCGCGCTCCGCTTGCCGACGTGGTGGAACAGCACCGGCTTGACGGTGGGGTCGCCCACCGCCACGATCCGGCGGTAGGCCTCGGTGTCCGCGACGTCGAGCACGATGATGATCTCGTCCGGGTGCTGCTCCCGCCAGGAGTCCAGGCAGCGCAGCAGGATGTCGGGGTCCTCGTGGAAGGACGGCACCACGACCGAGGTCGTCGTGCGGAAGCCGTTCTCGACCGGACGGGCGCGGGCCGAGAGGACGACCCGGTAGAGCCAGAGCGCCCAGACGATGATGCCGGCGATGCCGATCGGGAAGTACTTGAGTGCCTCGTGGCCGAAGCCGGCGATGTTGTCGAGCACGACCTGGGTCGAGGTCTGCGACGCGAAGAGGACGAGCGGGTGCATGAGGTCGGGTCCTTCGTGCGGTGTTCGGTTTCGGGTACGGAACACGACACTCGGCAGCACCGCACGACGGCACACCGCGCAGGGTGACGCGGGAGCCGCCTGGGTCGGCGGTGCGGAGAGGGTCGGGACAGCGCCGGATCCCCCCGTCGCTGCACATCGTCAGGTCGGGTCGAGGACCGTGGTCCCGCATCCGACGCTGAGCGTTGGGCTGAACGTACTCTCGGGTGTGTCCCACCACAAGCACAGGAGACCGCAATGCGGGTTTGCGCGAAGCCGTAGGGCGGTGTTCCGCCAGACTGGTGCGGTACCCCTCTGTCCCCGTCCTTGCCTCCGACGGCTCCCTGAGGCGCGCGGCCGACGGACTGGAGGCGCGGGGCGGCGCCCCCCCGCGCCTCCAGTCCGTCGCGGCGAGGCCGGACGGGACCGGGTCAGCCCGCCACGGGGCCGAACCAGAGCAGGACCGGGGCGAGGACGAGCAGGATCGCGCTGATCCCGGTGACCGCAGAGGCGCGTCGGTCGTCACGCGCGTTCCGGGAGCGCGCGGCGAGGGCGAGGGCCGTCCAGGTCGTCCCCCACGGGACGACTGCCAGCAGGAGCACCACCGGGTAGAGGAACAGGCTCCCCTGCGACCCGGTGACCAGCACCGGGAGCCAGAGCACCGACCACAGCAGCGCGAACGCCGTGGCGGAGCCCACGAGCAGCGCACGCGCGACCTCGTAGCGGGTGTCCGTGGACGGCGGAGGACCTGCGACGGGGTGCACACCGCCACCGTAGCGCGAGCCCCGGTCCACGGCCCCGGATCCGGCAGACAGCTGCGGCCGTAGCCCGTCGCGCTCCCCTGTGGTCGGCTGTCGACATCGACAGCGTCAGCCAAGCCTCGCGGTGGTCGGGTTCTTCGCGGAGCAGGTGTGTGGCCGACGCGCCTTCGGCGTCATCGCGCTCGTCTCCGGTGTCGGTGCGCAGTTCTGGGGAGCGGTCGTCCAGCCGGTGGGAGCGGGGAACTCCGTCGTCGTGATGGGCCTGGCGGCGGCGATCGCCGTCGCGAACGTGCGGGATCGGCCCACCCGGGTAAGTGCCGTGTCGATCGGGACGTTGGTCGTCGGGGTGGTCCTTTTCGTCGCGGGCGACCTGCACGGCGGCGCGTTCGTCATCGGCGCGGTGTGCGCCGCGGTGATCCTGCTCAGGCGCCGTCCCCGGCGAGCCCGAGCTGCAGGGCCAGCTCCATCGCCCGGAGCTGAGCCGGCGAGAGGTCGTGGGGCAGGCGCCTGATCACCGCCGCAGCCTTCGTGGCCCGTCCCCCGGCGGCCGCTGCGACGTCGACGTCCTGCGCAGGGTGCTGTGCGTCCCAGGCGTCGAAGGCCGCCTCGTCCTCCTCCAGCTGACCGGACTCCTCGACGGCCCGCATCAGGGCGGTCTCGAAGGCGTGTCGTTCGGCGGCGACCTGCGCCACCCTCGGGTCGTCCACGGCCACGGTGTCGTCAAGGGCCTGCTCGGCTGCGTCGACCCGATCGGATGCTGCGCGCAGCGCCGGGTCGCGGGCGAGGGCGAGGAAGCGGCCGGCCTGCGCGAAGGCACCGAGGGGGCCGAGGATGCGCTCGGTGACGAGCAGCGTGTCGAGGTCGTCCGACCGCAGGGAGCCCGCCGGGGCATCCTCCAGCCGTCGCGCGACGATGTCGTCGAGCAGCCCGAGCCGGCTGCCGCGTGCACGCATCCGCCGCACCGCGGCACGCTTGCGCTGGAGCTCCGCCTCCTGTTCGGCGAGCCGCTCCTCGAGACGTGCGAGCACGTCGGCGACGGCCCCGTCGTCGCCGAGGGTGCTCGGATCCGCACCGTCGAACGCCTCCCGCACGTCCTCGAGCGCGACGCCCGCGTCCGCCATCCGCCGGATCCAGAGCAGCCGGGTGATGTCCGCGGAACCGTAGCGGCGCCGGCCGTCGCTGCCCCGCTCCTGCTCGGGCAGCAGCCCGAGCTGGTGGTAGTGCCGGATGGCGCGCGGCGTGGTGCCGACGAACGCCGCGGCGTCACCGATGGGGACGTGACGGGGTGGGACCGGGAACGAGTGCACGGCGGACCTCTCGGGTCGGGACGGGACGTGCTCCGAGCAGACCACATGACGCAGCGGCAGGAGCAAGGCGGTCCGGACCGCGTGTCGGACGGGAGGCGCGGGGCGGGCCCGCACCGCGCCTCCCGTCGGACTGCTGGTTGGCCCGCTTCGAGTCGAGGACAGATCAGCTATCGTGCAGGGATGACCCCCGAAGTGTGGATCGCCATCGCCGGCGCGGCCCTGCTCATCGTCTTCTGGATCGGGCAGTTCTTCGGGTGGTTCACGAGCAAGCACGGCCGAGGTCTGCCGGACGGATCGGCACCGACGATCCAGGGCAGCCAGGTGACCCCGCCGGACGTCGGCGGTCACGGTGGTGGCCACGCGGGCTGACCGCACCACGGGCCCTGACGGGCCTACGCTCAGTGCATGCAGGAGACCAGCTCCGACCGGTGGTTCGCCGTCCGGTGCGTGTTCCGCTACCGCCCGGGCACCTACGAGGAGCGGATCGTGACGGTCCTCGCCACGAGCGCCGAGGACGCCATCGCGAAGGCCGAGGACGACGCTGCCGAGTACGCGGACACCATGCGGACGAAGTACCTCGGCCTCGCGCAGTCGTGCGAGCTCTTCGACGAGCCGGGCGACGGTGCCGAGGTGTTCTCGCTGCTGCGCGACTCCGACCTGCCCGACGACGCGTACCTCGACGCCTTCTTCGACTCGGGAGGCGAGCGACAGCGCGACGTGGAGACGCCCGCGGCACCGCCGGATCGACCCGCCGGTCCGCCGACCGAGGAGACGAGCCCAGCCGACGAGACGGGCCCTGTCGCCGAGACGGATCCCGTCGTGCCCGGCGCCGGGTCGGTCGGAGCGGTGGCACTGCCGACCTGGACGATCAACCACTTCTCGCAGAGCAATCCCATGGGCGAGGGACAGGGCGATGTCGCGGCACTCCTGCGTCGGGTGGCGCAGACGATCGACGACCTGGGCGACGTACTGATCGAGGACATCACCTTCTCGAGCAGCGTGACCGCGGGCGAGGACGACCTCACCGTGACCGTGTACTTCCATCCGGAACCGCGCCGGCGCTGACTCGTGAGTGCGCGCCAGCTGCTCTCTGGCGCAGCGGGTCACGTGGACCGGGTCGCGACCCACTACCGTCGCCTCATGAGCACGTTCTTCGTCGCAGGCAGTTGGCGGAACAGAGCGGCGGTGCTCGACGTCGTTGCGGCGCTCGACCAGACCGGAGCCACGTCGTACTCGTTCGTGCGCGCAGAGTACGACGCGGAGGCCGCCGTGCTCGCGGCCCCAGGAGGTGCGGACGACGCCGCTGTCGATTCGCCGGCCGTGCGGAAGCTCTTCGAGCAGGACCTGGCCGCGCTCCGAGCGGCCGAGCAGTTCGTGCTGGTGCTCCCGGCCGGCGCTGCTGCGCATGTCGAAGCAGGGATCGCCTTCGGCCTCGGCAAACGGTGCTGGGCCGTCGGTCCGGTCGATCGATCCGAGACGCTCTACCAGATCTTCGAGTCGATGGCACCCGATGCCGCAGGACTCATCGAACGGCTCCGGGCCCTGCGCATCGTCTGACAGCCCGTGCGCAACCGGGCGAGGACGCTCGTCCGCTCCGGTCGGGCGACGGACGGCGGCGAAGATCGAGGGTGCATGATGTGGCTGTGGGAACACATCCTCTCTGGCGGCCGTTCGCCTCAGGCAGCAACGCCGCTCGTCAGTTGCAGCGCGTCGCGTTCCGACAGGTCGACCCCGGCCCCCTGCAGCCCTACGACTCGTCGTGGCCTGATGCCTTCGAGCGGGTTCGAGACCTCGTCGCCCACGCGCTCGGACCCGACCACGCCGTTGCGCACGTCGGCTCCACAGCCGTGCCCGGGACGGTCGCCAAGCCGGTCATCGACGCCGACCTGCTCGTGCCGGAGCTCCTCGATGAACGCGCCTGGCTCCCGAGGCTCGAGGCCGTCGGGTTCCGTCTCGTCTTCCGCGACGCGGTGGCCGGTGATCCGCACCGTCAACTCACCCTCGGCGGCCCCAACGCCAACCTGCACGTGTGGCAGCCAGGGGCGGTAGAGCCGCAACGACACCGCTTGTTCGTGGAGTGGCTGCGGTCCCATCCCGAGGACCGTCAGGCCTACGCCGACGCGAAGGCGAAGGCCGTGCACGCGGAGGACGGCGTGCGCTACAACGATGCGAAGGCCTCGGACGTCTACGACATCTACGAACGAGCCTTCGCAGCGGACCCGCGCCACGCCCACGACCCTCGTCCGCGACCGTGACGACACCGATCCCTGCGCCTGTGGTGCTCCTGGTCGAGCGTGCGGTCCTGCCTCCGATCAGGGCTTCGCACCGTTCCCGAAGGACCCGTGCAACGTCGTCTGGGCGAACGCGGTCCCGTCGATCACGCCGCTGACCCGCGCGAGCGTGGCGTCGTCCGCCGGCGAGACCCCGATCGTGAGCGAGCCGTAGTCGACGCGCAACGTCTGCGGGATGCTCGCCTCGAGTCCCGTGACGCCAGGCGTGGCGGCGAGCGTGGCCAGCCCGGATGCGACGCCGAGAGCGGTCTCGTCGGGGATTCGCTGGTCGAAGGTGCCCGAGTAGGTGACGGAGGTGAGGACGTGCCCTGGCCCGGCCGGCACCTGCAGCGTGAGGGTGACACCGGTCCAGGCGATCCGCTCCGCCATCGCCACCGGGACCGCCGCCGCTTCCGACGGGGTCGCGTCCGGATCCATGGTGACCACGAAGGCGCTCGAGAACGAGTGCGACTCGGTCGCGCCGGCCGGGGGTGCGGGACGAGCCGAGGGTGTGGGCACCGGAGGGAGCCCGGGGTCGTCCCGGGAGACGGCGCCGATCGGCGGCGGTGCGGCCGGGCCGGCGTCGCGGTTGTTCCATGCGTCGAGGCCAGGGGGCGTGACGTCCGTCCCGTCGGCGGCGGTGTACCGCTGGTGCAGCTCGATGCGGTTCGTCGCGCTCGCGACACCGGGGCTGGACTGCACGGTGCGGAGTGCGTTGTCGAGCGAGGATGCGACCTGCGGGTCCAGCTGCGGGACCGCCGCCGCCGTGGCGGAGGAGGCCGAGCCTCCCGGCCCTGCTGCGCACCCCGCGACCGAGACGAGTGTGAGGACGAGGGCTGCGGTGACGGCAGCGGTTCGATGGAGCATCTCCCGACCGTACGGGTGCGGACGGCGTCGTCGCATCGACCGTTCGGCACAGATCGTGCGGAACGCTCGAGGGCACCCTCGACGCATCCCAGGAATCGGTCCGGTACCGCTTCAGTACGACGGGCTGTGATGGCGGTCGGGGGGCGAGACGTCGGTGCGGCAGGTCGCGAGGCGCTACCGGATGGGCTCGTCCCTACCGGCTGCGGAGGATGCCGAGGAACTCGTCGGCCATGCCGAGGTGCTGTTCGAGCTTGGCGCGGCGTTCTTCGGTGTCGCGGATGTACTCGTCGACCTGCCCGCGCAGCCGTTCGCGGTCAGTGTCGTCGGCGGCTTCGAGGGCGTCGACGACGGCGAGGAGTTCGGCCATCTGTTCCAGGGTGAAGCCGAGGGGCTTCATGCGGCGGATGATGAGCAGTCGGGCGAGGTCGGTGTCGGTGTAGAGCCGGAATCCGCCCTCGGTTCGGCCGGACGGGTGCAGCAGACCGATCTCGTCGTAGTGGCGGATGGTGCGGTTCGACAGTCCGGTGCGATCGGCGAGCTCGCCGATGTGCATCGTGGCCGGTGCTGCCCGCTCCGTCATCCGTCGCTCCTTCGTGGTCGCGCTGCGCTCTGGCGAGCGTATCGCCGCTGGGCCTGGGGCTCCTGCACCTGAGCCCGATCCGGTGCTGGTCTTCGCGATCCTCCCAGCCGTCGTCTCCGTCGTCGCCCGCGCTCCACGACACCCTTCACTCCGCAGCTGACCTGAGCGCACGCGTCGGGGCCAGCAGAGTGCGCCTCGGTGAGGGCGGGTCAGTGGGCGCGGAGTTCGTGGAGGAACTCGTCGACCATGTGGAGCTGCTCGTCGAGGCGGTTCCGACGCGTCTCCGCGTCCTGGATGAACGCAGCAATTCGGGATCGGACTGCGGTCACGTCGGCGCCGGGCTGCGCTTCGTCGAGCATCTTCACCGCGTCCACGAGGATCCCCGCTTCTCCGAGCGAGAACCCGAGCGGCTTCATCCGCCGCACCATCAGCAGCCGGGCGACGTCGTCCTCCGAGTACAGGCGGAACCCGCCGTCCGTCCGACCAGACGGATGCAGCACCTCTGCGGCGTCGTAGTCGCGGATCGTCTTCACACTCAACCCGGTGCGCTCGGCGACCTCGCCGATGTGCATCAGGTACTCGTTCGACATCGTCATGTCGTCACCCTCCACTTGCGCAACAACCCTTCCGTTGCGTTAGAGTCAGACCATACCAACCTTCCCGCAGCGGAAGAGTTGGGATTGGCTGGACGCTCTGACGCCGCCGGCCGTGCGCGACGACGCGCCCCACGACAGCTCTCGCGGGCGCAGCGCCCGCACCCCCATCTGAAGGAGAACCGTGACCACCGTCACGCAGTCGGTGCCCGTTCAGGCGCAGCACAGCCCCACCGTCCTGTCCGCATTGCGGAACCCGAAGATCCTGCTCCGCGAGGTCCTCGCCGGCCTCGTCGTCGCACTCGCCCTGATCCCCGAGGCGATCTCGTTCTCGATCATCGCCGGGGTCGACCCGCGCGTCGGCCTGTTCTCGGCGTTCGTGATGGCCGTCGTCATCTCGTTCGTCGGCGGCCGCGCCGCGATGATCACCGGCGCCACCGGAGCGATCGCCCTCGTCGTCGCCCCGGTGGTGAAGGAGCACGGCCTCGACTACCTCATCGCCACCGTCCTCCTCGGCGGGCTCTTCCAGCTCGTCCTCGGCGGACTGGGTGCGGCGAAGCTCATGCGGTTCGTGCCCCGGTCCGTGATGGTCGGGTTCGTCAACGCGCTCGCGATCCTCATCTTCACCGCGCAGCTGCCGAACATCATCGGCGTCGACTGGCTCGTCTGGCCGATCGCCGCCGCCGGCATCGCGATCATCGTCCTGCTGCCCCGGCTCACGAAGGCGATCCCTGCGCCCCTGGTCGCGATCGTCGTCCTGACCCTCGTGACCGTGTTCGCGTCGATCGCCGTCCCGACCGTCGGTGACGAGGGCAAGCTGCCCGACAGCCTCCCGACCCTGTTCATCCCGGATGTCCCGGTGAACCTCGAGACGCTCACGATCATCGCCCCGTACGCCCTCGCGATGGCGCTCGTCGGACTCCTCGAGTCGCTGATGACCGCGAAGCTCGTCGACGAGGTCACCGACACCGGTTCCCGGAAGACCCGTGAAGCCCTCGGGCAGGGCGTCGCGAACATCGCCTCCAGCCTCTTCGGCGGGATGGGCGGCTGCGCGATGATCGGGCAGACGATGATCAACGTCAAGGCCTCCGGCGCCCGCACCCGCATCTCCACGTTCCTGTCCGGCGTGTTCCTGCTGGTCCTCGTCGTCGGGCTCGGCGACGTCGTCGCGATCATCCCGATGGCAGCCCTCGTCGCCGTCATGGTGATGGTCTCCGTCGGCACCTTCGACTGGCACAGCATCAAGCCCTCCACCCTCAAGCGGATGCCCGTCGGCGAGACCATCGTCATGGTCCTCACCGTCGTCATCGTCGTCGCCACCGACAACCTCGCCATCGGCGTCATCATCGGTGTCATCGCCGCGATGGTCGTCTTCGCCCGCCGGGTCTCCCACTTCACCAACGTCTCGCGGAGCATCGAGACCCTGCCGGGCGGAGCGCAGCACGCGCTCTACGCGGTCGAGGGCGAACTGTTCTTCGCCTCCTCCAACGAGCTCACCACCCAGTTCGACTACTCGGGCGACCCCGAGCTCGTGATCATCGACATGACCAGGTCGCACGTCTGGGACGCCTCCACCGTCGCCGCGCTCGACGCGATCGAGACCAAGTACCACCAACACGGCAAGCGCGTCGAGATCCGCGGGATGAACGACGCCAGCCAGGCCTTCCACGGCCGCCTCGCCGGCAACCTCGGCTCCGGCCACTGAAGCCCCCTCCGACCTCCGCCCGACCCCGATCCGGGGCACCGAGTGAACGGGCGGAGCAGCGAGGCCGGTTCCTGACCCACCGGCCTCAGGTGGGCACCGTCGTGTCGTTCCCGGACGGTGCCCACCCCTCAGGACCACCGAGGAGCCGACCGTGACCAGATCTCCCACCATCCACGACGTCGCCGCAGCTGCGCACGTCTCCCACCAAACCGTGTCCCGCGTCCTCAACGGCGCCACCAACGTCCGCCCCACGACACGATCCCGCGTCGAACACGCGATCCATGCGCTCGGCTACACCCGCGACGACCGGGCAGCAGCACTCGCGCGTCGACCGAGACGACGGAGTGGCGGCTGAGCAACCGTCGTGCCGGGCCGGGAACGACGCGAGGCGAGACCCTCCTCGTCCGCCGTTCCGCCACTCCGCCACTCCGACGCGGACGGGCTGCTGCACCCGTCCGGGCGGACCTGTGACCCGCCTCACCTCCCGGTAACCGGGCAGCCCTCGGGCGTTCACGGACGGGACCGATCGCGCCGTCACGATGCTCCGCGGGTCGCTCGGACGTCCGCGCGACCGACACCCGTACCCCGTCGACGAGGAGACCAGTGTTCTGCCGCCCCGCCCGTTCTTCCGTGTTCTCACGGGTGAGTTCCACCGCCGTCGCCGCTGCCGCTGTCCTCGGAGCGGTCGCCTTCCCGACCGCCGCTGCCCGTGCCGACGCCGACGCCCAGCCCGTTCTGACCGGGCAGGACCACGCGATCACCGACGTTCCCGGGCTGGTGAACGGCCGTGAACTCGGCGCGTTCACGGGCCTGGACGGGCAGCGTGTGGACTCGTCCCGACTCATCCGCTCGGAATCGCTCGACAGGATCACAGCCGCCGGTGCGCAGACGCTCGCGAGCAAGTACCACGTCGACCTCGTCATCGATCTCCGCACCCCCACCCAGGTGGCTGAGAAGCCGGACGTCGCCATCCCCGGGGCGAAGGACGTCGACATCTCGATGTTCGGCGCCGACGGCAACTACGACGACGACACCGCGATGTACCACGATCTCGTCGACAAGGGCTTCGTCGATGCATCGGTCCGCGGGCCGATGGTGACCGCCTACGCGCAGATCCTGCAGCTCCTCGCGACCCACACCAGCGGCACGGTGCTCATCCACTGCTCGCACGGCATGGACCGCACGGGCACCGTCATCGACCTGCTCGACCGCGTCCTGGGTGTCGGCAGCTCGGACATCCTCCACGACTACTTGCTCTCGAACACCCAGCTCGGCGTCACGTGGGCGACGCCCGCGTTGCTGCAGGGCACCTTCGAGAGCGACATCGCGACCAAGTACGCCGGCATGGGCTCCTACCTGTCGAAGACGATCGGCGTGAGCGCGGACGAGGCAGCCGCCCTGCGCGCCCGTTTCCTCGTCTCGAACGACGCCTCCGCGTCGGCGATCACCGTCGCCGGTGTCACGGTCCCGCTCGACGCCGCAACGACGGCCGGGGGCGCGACCGTCGGCGCTGCGGTCGCGACGCTCGAGAGCGGCGACGTGCACGTCACGACGACGAACGACGCAGCCCGACCGACCGTCGCCGTCCAGGGCGACACCGCCGTCATCACGGTGACGGCCGAGGACGGCACCACGACCGAGACGTACCGGGTGACCGTCGCCCGACCCACCCTGACGCTCGCTGCCCACGGAACGCTCACCCCAGGGTCGGCGGTCACCGTCGAGGGCAGCGGCATGGCGCCCGGAGCCGTCTACGATGTCGTCGTGCACTCGACGCCGCGGGTGCTCGGTCACGTGGCCGCCGCACCGGACGGCACCGGCCGCTCCACGGTCACGCTGCCCGCCGACCTCGCACCCGGCGCGCACACCTTGTTCCTGGCGGACGCCGCGGGCAACGCGCTCAGCGCCCCGCTCGCTCTCACGGTCGCACCGGCGGCAACGTCTGCGTCGACACAGCAGTCGACCGCCGGGCGCGCGACGACGACCGCGGCGGCAGTCGGACCGTCGGTCGCGACGGGCGGCACGGTCACCGGCGGTCGGGACGATGCTCCCTGGCTGGTCCTCGGTGGTCTCGGCACCATCGTCCTCGGTGCCCTGGGCGGACTCCGGCTCCGCTCGCGGCTGCGCACGGGCCGCTGAGTGCCCGGCACACCTCCGCGGGGGCAGCGGGGCGTGCGCCTCACGACCGTCGCGGCAGCAGCAGCGGTCGCGATGGTCGCGGTCGCCGGCGGCGCGCTCCTCACCCCCCACCCGGACACGACCGGCGCGAGGACGAGCGTCGACCTCGCCGGGAACACCGTGCAGCTCGACGGTCCACCGCCGCGGGCCTCGGCGCCGTCGGCCGGTCACGGCAGGTTCGTGGTGGACTCGGTCGGTCTCGACGTCCCGCTCGGCTCCTTGGACGTGGCCGACGGCGTCATCGATCCGCCCGGGGCGACGTCGGCGTACTGGGTCCGGAACCTCGGTGTCGCGCCGTCGGCAGCACCGCACGGCACCGTCTTCGTCGCGATGCACTCGCTGCGGGGCGGGGGCGTCGGGCCGGGCAACGCCCTGATCGACGTCGCTGACGGCAGGGCGCGAGTGACCGCCGGCGCAACGATCACGGTCGACGACGTCACGTACCAGGTGACCCGCACCGAGATCGTCCCGAAGGGCGACATCCGAGCAGATGCCCGGATCTGGGCGGACACCCCCGACCGCCTCGTCGTCGTGACGTGTCTACAGCGACCCGATGGTCGACCGTCCGTCGACAACGCCGTCATCGAAGCCAGGCGCGTGTAGGTCTCCGTCGCGCGCAGACGGTTCCGTGCTTCGGCGTACGGCGCGCCGCGACGCCGCGACGCCGCGAGACCAGGGGGGGCACGCGAGCGGACCCGGACCGACGGCCCGTACGTCCACGGCCGGTCGGGGGGTTGCGGAGCAGTAGACAGCGCAGTTCACTCGAGAGTGCACCGTGTTCCACTACGGCAGGGAGACCAACACTGATGCGTTCGATCGTCTACACCAGCACGCAGACCCGTCCGATCACGGACACCGAGCTCGCGCAGATCCTCGCGGTCGGACGGGAGAAGAACAGCGCGCTCGGGGTGACCGGCATCCTGGCGCACAAGGGCGACAACTGCCTCGGGATCATCGAGGGAGACGACGAGACCGTCGCGGTCCGCTTCGAACAGGTCCGCCGTGACCCTCGGCACACGAACGTGCGGGTGCTGGCGGACGAGCCCGTCGCCCGGCGGTCGTTCCCGGACTGGTCGATGGCGTTCCAGCCGCTCGACCCGCTGATGCAGCAGGTCCCGGGCTTCAGCGACCTGTTCGGGCCCAGCCAGCCGGCGGACCCGTCGTTCGGGTTGACCCGGGCGCGAGGGCTGTTGGAGTGGTTCCGGAAGCACCCTTTGGCACCGTTGACGAGCCGGACAGCCGAGGCGGACGAAGCGCCCCGCACGCGTGCGATCAACGGCGCGATCACCGCGCTCCACGACGGCGGCGTCACCCGGTTCACCCTCGACGTCGTTGCCGAGCGTGCGGAGATGAGCGCGGACGAGGTCCGTGCGGTGTTCCCGACGGAGCGGGCGCTGCTCGCCGCGACCGTCGAACGGTGGACGCAGACGATCGCGGCGCCGCTCGCGCCGTTGATGACGGAGAAGGGCACGGTCCCGTTCCTGCATGCCCTCCTCGCCGCACACGCAGAGGAGCCGGCGCTGATGGAACTCCTCGCGGCGAGTCTCGCGTCCGCCGCTGACCCGACGGTGGACGGCGCCGACTACTACCGATCCACGTACCGGCGGTTCCGTCAGTCGATCCGTGACGGACTCGCGGCGGACGTCCGCGACGGACGGGAGCCGTCGACGATGGACCCGGTCCGGGGCGCGCAGCAGTTGCTGGCGCTGTACGACGGGCTGCGCCTGCAGGCGCTGCTCACCACGGACACGGACCTCGTCGACGCGTTCGACCGTGCGGCGACGCGGATGCGTCGCGGATGGTCCGAGCAGTACGAGCAGCCGTCGTACTGGGACACGCCCGACACCGAGGCCCGCTAGCGCCTGCGCGGGGTCGCGGTCCGTCGGTGACGGAGGGCTCGGCCCCACGTGCGGCGGACGGACTGCCCCGCGTGCCACGACGATCCGTGGCACGAGGGGCAGTCACACACCGGGCATCCGCGCGGCCCGGAGGCCCGCTCCGCTCCCCTACCGCTTCAGGTTCGTCAGCTCCTGCAGCACCTCGTCCGAGGTCGTGATGATCCGCGCGTTCGCCTGGAAGCCGCGCTGCGCCACGATCAGGTTCGTGAACTCCTGCGACAGGTCCACGTTCGACATCTCGAGCGTGCCGGACGCGAGCGACCCGACCCCGGCGGACCCGGGCACGCCCACGCTCGCGGTGCCGGAGTTCGCGGTGGCGCGGTAGCCCGACGCCCCGGTCTTCTCGAGACCGGCCGGGTTGGCGAAGGTCGCCAGCGCGATGCGGCCGATCGCCAGCGAGGACCCGTTCGAGAACGACCCGACGACGGTGCCGTCCTTCGAGATCGAGTAGCCCTGCAGCGACCCCGCCTCGTGCCCGTTCTGCGACGAGATCGACGCGGTGTTCAGGGCTGCGAAGCCGGACAGCTGCGTCATGTCGACGGCGATGCCGCCGACCTGCAGCGTCTGGCCGCTGGTGATCTTGCCGTCGGCGCCGAAGGTGATCGCACCGGTGGCCGAGGTGCCCTGACCGTTCGAGGCGCTGACCGACCAGCCGGCGGCCGTACGGGTGTAGCCGACGGACAGGGTGTGCTTGGTGCCGTACTGGTCGTACACGGTGGCGTCGCGGTTGAGCGTCTCACCGACGGCGGTGTCGGACGGCAGGTTGCCGGTGAGCGTCGCCGAGCTGGTCGCGGTCGCCGGGGCGGCGGCACCGATCGGCAGCATGATGTCGCTGAGGCCACCGCCGTCGTTCACGACGCCGTTCGTGGCCGAGTACCCCTGGACGATCTTGCCGTCGGCGGTGACGAGGCGACCGTCGGCGTCGAAGTCGAACGCTCCGGCGCGCGAGTACACGGTGTCGCCACCGAGACGCGTGACGAAGAACCCGTCGCCGGAGATCATCAGGTCGGTGGCCTTGCCGGTGGCCTGCGCGGAGCCCTGGGCGAAGTTGGTGGAGACACCGGCGACCTGCACGCCGAGGCCGATCTGGGCGGGGTTCGTGCCGCCGATCCCGGTCTGCGGTCCCCCGGCGCCCTGGGTCATCTGCGACAGGGTGTCCTGGAAGACGGTGGTGGACGACTTGAAGCCGACGGTGTTCACATTGGCGATGTTGTTTCCAGTAACATCCAACATTTGCTGGTGCGAACGGAGACCGGAGATGCCGGAGTAGAGCGAGCGGAGCATGGTGCGACCTTTCGGTGAAGGAAGTCAGGAGGGGGGAAGGAGCGGGTTGGCGGGTCAGGCCGCCTTGATACCGGAGATCACGTCGAGGTCGACCTCCTTCCCGTTCACGGTCACGGTCGGCACGCTCTTCGCGTACGACACGGCGGTGGCGGTGCCCGAGACCGCGGTCCCGGTGCTCGCGTCGGTGTAGCTGACCTGCTTGCCGACGAGGTTCGCGGCGGCGATCCGCATCTGCAGCGAGAAGTTCTCGTTCGCCGTCGTGGTCTGGTTGGTGATCTGCTCCATCGTCGCGAGCTGCGTCTGCTGGCTGATCATCTGGTTCGTGTCCATCGGCGAGGACGGGTCCTGGTTCCGGAGCTGCGTGACGAGCAGCTTCATGAACACCTCGGAGTCCATGGTCTGGGACTTCTTCGCACTCGCGGTCTGTGCGAGGGCGGCTGCCTGCGTGGCAGCGTCCACCGAGCCGGTGATGCCGTCGAGGGGCATGGCGTGGTCTCCTTCGTGTCCGCGTCAGGCGAGGACGTCGAGTCCGACGGATCGGACGGTGGTGGGTCGGGTCGTGACCGGCGCGGTCGGGGTGGGGCGGGCCTCCAGGTCGGGTCCCGGACGCGGCACTGACGGGGCCGGACGCTCGTCGCGACCCGGCTGCGCCCCCGGGTGGTTCTGCGACGACAGGTCGAGCGTCGTGGCGACCCCGCTGCCGGCTGCGTCGCGCCGGAGGTCCGGCAGCACCTGCCGGACCGCGTCGCGTCCGGCGTCCGACGCGGCGAACAGCTCGACGTGCATCCCGTGCGCGGTGACGTGTGCGCGGACGGTGACGGGACCGAGCTGGTCGGGGACGACCTGCACCGTGACGACGTGGTCGCCGGGGCCGGCCTGCGCGAGCGTGAACAGCGGACGGGCGAGCTGCTGCGCGAGGGGCGCGGGAGCGTTCGCCGTGGCCGCTCCGGACGGCGGGGTCGGTGCGGTGGACGCAGGAGCGGGGACGGGGAACGCCGTCTCGCCACCGCGCGGGGCGGTCACGGCCTGGAGGCTCGCAGCACCCTGGTCCCCCGGCCGCCGGTCGGTGTCGGGGCCGGGGCCGGTCCGCGGACCCGTGGCCGGGCCGGTCTGCACGACCGGTACGGCGGTGGCCGCCGGGCCCGCAGTGGATGCCGGCGCCGCTGCCGGATCCGTAGCCGGCCCGGTCGCCGCGGTGGCGATGGCGGCGGTGGTGGTGGCGCTCGACGCGGTCACCGGACCGGACGGCGCGGTCGCGGCCTCGGTCGGGACGGCTCGCGGTCCGCGAAGGGGTGTTCCCGGCGTCGTGCTGCCGCCCGCGGCTCGGGCTGCCTCCGTCGCTGCTGCGCTGGTCGCCGGTGTCGCACCGGTCGTGGCCGCGGCCGTTCCCCCGTCGGTGGCCGACGGGGCGGACGGGACCGACGAGCCGGCGGCGGTCAGCACGTCGGACGTCCCCTGGGCGCCGGTGGTTACCGAAGGCTGCGTCGCGGTCGCGGGGACGAGGGCGGACGGGAGAACCGAGCCCGCGGCGGATCCTGCGACGTCGGAGCCCGTGGCCCCCGGCGCGGTCTGACCGGCGGCGGTGCCCGAGCCGACGGGCACGACCGCGCCGGGCAGGACCACGGGGACGACGGCCGACGCGGAGAGGGCGGCGAGGAGCACCGGGTCGACGGTGGTACCCGCGACGGAGCCGTCCGAGGGCGTCTCGGCAGCGCCCGTCGCGGCGGCCGCGGCCGGGCGCGTCCCTGTGTGCTCCCCGGAGGACGAGGCCGCTCCGGTCGACCCGGTCTGCGCCCCTGCGACGGATGCTCCGGCGCTGCCGACGGCCGCGAGGGCGACGCCGAAGGGGAGCGCGGACGCCGACGAGGGTCCTGCGCCGCTGCCGGTCGACCCCGGGGTCGCCGACGGGACGGGTGTCGTGGTCACGGTGCTCATGCCGCACTCCCCCGCATCGCGGACAGGAGCGCCGCGGTCTGCAGGTCGGTGACCGACTGCGCCGCTCCGGTGGTCGGGACGGACCGGGCCGCCGTCGGCGCCGCGGCCTCGCTCGGCACGATGCGGCGGATGGTCGCGATGTCGGAGTCCTTGTACCAGTTGTCCACGATCCGGACGTCCTTGCCGGGGCGGGGCGCGTGCAGCACCTTGCCGTCGCCGACGTAGATCACGATGTGCTGCTCGCCCTTCGGGATGATCAGGTCGCCCGGCTTCGCGTCCTTGAGCGACCCGACGGGCACCCCCATGTCCGCCTGGTCGGGCACCACGCGCGGCATGGTCACCCCGAGGTCCTTGAACACCGTCTGCACGAGTCCGGAGCAGTCCATACCGGACCGCGTCGTCCCGCCGAAGACGTAGGGCACACCGAGGTACTTCTTCGCGTCCTCGACGACGTCGGACCCGGTGGCGCCGCTGCCGGTCGCCAGGGTCCCGCGGCCGGCGTCCACCGAGGTCGCCGGCGTGCGCGTCGCCGAGTCGGTCGCTGCCGTGCCGGTCGTCGCTGCACCGGTCGACGTGCCGGTCGCCGTCGCCAGGGCGTCGGCGAACGCGCCGCTCGTGCCCTCGCTCGAAGCGGGACCGGCGGCGGTCGTGGTGCCGCCGCGGAGGGCGTCGATCTGGGACCGGATGTCGGCGATCCGGGAGAGCACGGCGTCCACGCTCATCGGGCACCACCTTCCGTGCGGCGTCGTGCCGCGATCTCGTCGAGGGCGTCCTGCTCGGCGCGCAGGTCGGCGGCGGCCTGCTCGCGGTCGTGGTGCCCCTCGAGCTTCTCGAGGCCGAGTGCGGCACGGCGGGCCGCCGAGTACGCGGCCTGGGCGCCGTCGGCCTCGGCGCGACGGGTGCGCGCGACGGCGTCGAGCTCCTCGAGCATCCCGCGCGTGGAGGCCCGGGCGGCGGCGAGGGCGCTGAGGGTCGCGGCGTCGGTGACGGGCTGCGCCTGCTCGCGGTCCGCCAGGGTGCGCCGAGCGGCGAACCGGGCGTCGGCGGTGTCGCGGAGCCGGTCGTTCGCGGCGGCCAGGGCGGCGGCAGCGCGGTCCTGCTCGGCGTGCCGCAGGCGCAGCAGTCCGGCGAGGGGGAAGCGTCTGACCATCAGGCGGACACCCCCAGTCGGGCGACGAGGGCGTCGAGCGCGCGCCAGGACGTCACGGCGACGGCACGCTCGTCCATGCCCTGCCGGAGGAACGCGTCGATGGCGTCCTGGTGGGTCACCGCAGCGTCGACGAGGGGGTTCGTCCCGGGCTGGTACGCGCCGACGTCGAGCAGGTCCTGCGCGTTCCGGCGCGCCGCCATCACCTTCCGGAGCGCGGTCGCCGCGGCGCGCTGCCACGGTTCGGTGACCTTCGACGCGACGCGGGACACCGAACCGAGCGCGTCGACGGACGGGAAGTGCCCGGTCACGGCGAGCTTCCGGTCGAGCACGACGTGCCCGTCGAGGATGCTCCGGGCGCTGTCGGCGATCGGCTCGTTGTGGTCGTCGCCGTCCACCAGCACCGTGTACAGGCCGGTGATGCTGCCGACCCGGTCGGTCCCGGCGCGCTCGAGCAGCCCGGCGAGCACCGAGAACGTCGACGGCGGGTAGCCCCGGGTCGCGGGTGGTTCGCCCACGGACAGGCCGATCTCGCGCTGTGCCATGGCGACGCGGGTGAGCGAGTCCATCATGAGCACGACGTCCTGCCCGGCGTCGCGGAACGACTCCGCGATGCGGGTCGCGACGAACGCCGCGCGCAGGCGCATCAGGGCGGGCTCGTCGGACGTCGACACGACGACGATCGAGCGGGCGAGTCCCTCGGGTCCGAGGTCGTCCTCCAGGAACTCCCGGACCTCGCGGCCGCGCTCCCCCACCAGGGCGATCACGTTCACTGCGGCGTCGCTGCCGCGCGCGATCATCGACAGGAGCGAGGACTTGCCGACGCCGGAACCCGCGAACAGGCCCATGCGCTGCCCGCGGCCGACGGTGGTCAGGGTGTCGAGCACGCGGACCCCGAGCTGCATCGGTGCGTCGATGCGGGTGCGGGCCATCGCGTTCGGCGTCGCGTGGTCGATCGGCACCCAGCCGTCGGTGTCGAGCGGACCGCGGTCGTCGATCGGCCGTCCGAGGCCGTCGAGCACCCGCCCGAACAGTCCTGCGCCGGTCGGCACGAGCACGGGTCGACCGGTCGGGCGCACGGGTGTGCCCGCGGTCACGGCGACCAGGCGTCCGAGCGGCATGCAGCGCACGCCGGTGGGGTCGGTGGCGACGACCTCGACGGGGGTCTGCGGACCGTCCTCGGCGCCGACGGTCAGGACGTCACCGATCCGGGCGTCGACCCCGGCGACGGTCAGCCCGAGGCCGACCGCGCTCGTGACGACACCGACGCGCTGCGGTGCGGCGAGGGCGATCGCCTCGTCCAGACCGCGGGGACGGAGGAGCGTCGCGGTCACCGGGACACCTCCGGTCGTCCGGCGGAACGGCCCAGCGCGACCCGCGCGCGGTCGAGTGCGGCGCCGATGCGGGCGTCGAGCACCCCGTCGGGCAGGTCGACGACCGCGTCGCCGTCGTGCAGCGCGGCGTCGGCGACGACGGGGACGGGGAGCGCGAGGGCGGCGACGCGGGCGGCGTCGGCGGGACTGAGCCGGACCGCCACCGGGACCGTCGCGTCGACCGAGGCGAGCGCACGTCGGACGGTGGCCGCCGCGCCGGGGGTGGGGCGTGCCTCCAGGCCGTCGCCGTCGCCGGTCACGTCGTCGTGGCGACCCGACCGGACCACGTGCCCCACGACGGCCTCGGCCAGGTCGAGGGCCGCGTCGACCAGGGACTCCTCGGCGTCACGCAGGACCGGCGCGACCTGAGAGAGCATCGCGTTCGTGGCGGCGTCGAGCACCTGGACGCGGCGGACCGTCTCGGCCTGCAGCGCGGCGAGTCGTGCGGCGTGCTCGGCGGCGAGCCGGGCGTGCAGCGCGGCGGTCTCGGCCTGCGCGGCACGGAGGCCCGCTGCGTACCCGGCGGCGTGCCCGCGCACGTCGGCGGCCGCTGCGAGGTCGCGGGTGGTCGCGCTCCCGAGCACCGGGAACGCGACGCGCTGGACGGTGACGTCAGTCAACGAGCTCGTCCTCCTCGGCGCGGTGGACGGTGATGGTGCCCTCGGCCTCGAGCTCGCGGACGGAGCGGACCACCTCGGCGCGCGCCTCCTCGACCTGCGAGACGCGGACCGGGCCCATGGCCTGCAGCTCGTCGTCCAGCAGCTGGCGGTTGCGCTCCGAGACGTTCGCACGGATGGTCTCGACGACCGGGGCCGGCGCGCCCTTCATCGCGGTCGCGAGGAGCTTCGAGTCGATGCCGCGCAGGACCTGCTGGATGTCGCGGGACTCGAGCTTGACGATGTCCTCGAAGGTGAGCATGCGCGAGCGGATGTCCTCGGCGAGCTCCGGGTCCCGCGCCTCGAGGCCGTCGAGCACGGCCTTCTCGGTGGCGACGTCCGAGCGGTTGATGATCTCGACGAGGGGTGCGATGCCGCCGACGACCTCGACGCTCTCGCGCGGGGACACCACGGCACCGGCGCGCTGCCGGAGGACCCCGGCGACGATCCCGACGGCCTCCGGGGTGGCAGTGCCCATCGTCGCGAACGCCTGGGCGACGTCGGTCCGCACGCGGTCGTCGACACCGGCGAGCACCGCGCTCGCCTGCCCGGGGCGCAGGTGCGCGAGCACGAGCGCGATGGTCTGCGGCAGCTCGCCCTCGAGCAGGCTGACGACCTGGCCGGGCTCGGCGTCGTCGAGGAACTCGAAGGACTGCCCGGCGAGGTTCGACGCCAGCCGGTCCATCACGCCCGCGGCGCGCTCGGAGCCGAACGACGCCTCGAGCAGCCCGAGCGCGGCGTCCTTGCCGCCGCGCTTCTGCACGCGCCCGCGCTGCGTGATGCGGTGGAACTCGCTCATCGTGCGGTCCACGACGCTGTCGTCGACGCGGCGCATCCGGACGATCTCCGCGCTGATCTCCTCGGCCTCGAGCTCGGTGAACTGCTTCATCACCTGGGCGGCGCGCTCGGTCTCCATCTGCATGAGGATCAGCGCGACCTTCTGCGCGCCGGTCAGGGTGCGTTCGACCGCCCCGTTGCCGGCGGGGACCGGGACGAGGGCGCTCACACCGGCGACCGGTCGTCGAGGAGTCCGCGGAGCAGGTCGGCGGTGCGCTTCGGGTCGCGCTCGGCGAGTGCGGAGATCTCCTGGCGGCGACGTTCGGCACTGATCTCGTCGGTGGTCAGCACCTCGGTCGGGGCGTCGTCGTGCGGCAGGGTCGGCAGCGCGACGGTCTCCGGCTCGACGGCGGGGATCGCCAGGTCGTCCGCACCGAGCGGCAGCTCGAAGGTCTCCCCGGCGAAGACGTCGAGCTCGCCGACGTCCACGGCCTCGCGGGACTGACGACGGGCACGGCGGGCGAGGACGATCGCGAGCACGATCGCGGCGGCGAGGACCGCGAGCACGATGCCGGCGGTGCGGATGGCCGACCACATCGCCTGCTGCTGCTCGGTCTGCTGCTGCTCCTCGAGGGCCTTCGCGGCGTCCTTCGCGGCGGAGTCGTCGAAGTCCATCATCGCGACGCGGACCTGGTCACCGCGGGTGTTGTCGGCACCGGCCGCGGCGGACACCAGGTCGTTGATGCTCTGCAGGTTGGCGTTCTGCACCGAGTCCGCGCGGGAGTTGAGGGCGACCGAGATCGTCTGCCGCTCGACACCGCCCGCGGGGATCTGCGTCGTCTCGGTGGTCTTGTCGACGGCGTTGTTCTTGGTCGCCGACTCGTTCTTGTAGCCGTCGTCGCCGGTGGCCGTGCCGTTCGCGTTCGTGCCGCCGGCGGTGCCGTTCGGGACCGCGATGTTGTCCGGGCCGAGCACGCCGGTCGCGCCGGCACCCGCGCCGGATCCGGAGCCGTACTGCTCGGTGGAGCTCGACTCGTTCAGGGCGACCGGGCCGGTGGTCGGCTGCGCGAAGCTCTCCGACGTCCGGGTGCCGGACTGCTGGTTCATCGTCGCCGAGACGACCACGCTGGCGTTGCCCGGGCCGAGCGTCGTGTCGAGCAGGTCCTGGATCTTCTTCCGGGTGGTCGCGTCGTAGTCGGCCGCCTGGTCCGCGCCGCTGCCCGTCGCGCCGGTCCCGACCGCGGAGAGGGTCTGGCCCTTCTGGTCGACGACGGAGACGTCGGTGGGCTGCATGCCCTCGACCGCCGCGCTCGTCAGGTGCACGATCGACTGCACCTGGTCGGTGGTGAGCTGCGCGCCGTTCTCGGTCGCGACGAACACCGACGCCGTCGGGTCCTTCTCCTCGGAGACGAACACGGTCTTCTCCGGGATCGCGAGCTGCACGGTCGCGGCCTTCACGCCGTCCATCGACGAGATCGTCTTCGCGAGCTCGCCCTCGATCGCGCGCTTGTACGTGACGTCCTGCTGGAACTCGGAGCTCGTCACGCCCATCTTGTCGAGCAGCGAGTAGCCGCCCTCGTTCGACGACGGCAGGTTGTTCGACGCCGCCTTCAGCCGCTCCGAGTACACCTTGTCCTGCGGCACGAGGATCGTCGCACCGCCGTCGGTCAGCTGGTACGGCACACCGTCGGTCGTCAGCTGGTCGGTGATCGAGCTCGCGTCGGCCGCCGCCAACCCGGTGAAGAGCGGCGCGTAGGACGCCTTGCCGAGCCAGCTCGCGAGCGCGATGCCCCCGAGCACGAGTGCGGCGACACCGATCAGCGCGATGGTGCGCTGTGCGGCGGAGAACCCCTTCACGTAGGCGACGATGCGCCCCCACGTGTTCTGCATCGCGGCGGGCATCAGGCCTGCATCCGCATGATCTCGTTGAACGCGTCGACGCCCTTGTTGCGGACGGCGGCGACGAGCTCGAGGGTGACCTGGGCACGGGTGGACGCGATCGTGGCGTCGTGGATGTCGTCGAGGTTGCCCGTGACGGCCTTGAGCGCGAGCGTCTTCGAGTTGCTCTGCAGCTGCTGCAGCCCGTCGACCGCGTTGCCGAGGCTCGCGGCGAAGCCGTCACCGCCGGCGGTCGGCTGGACCGCGCCTGCTCCGGCTCCCGCGGCACCGCCGAGCGCGCCGGCACCGGTCGCGGCGTCGGCGGCACCCGCGAACGCGCGGGTCATGGCGTTGGTGGTCACACCGTTCAGGGCGTCGATGGGCATCAGTTCTTCCCGATCTGCAGTGCCGCCTCGTAGGCGGTCTTGGCACGGTCGACCACGGCGGCGTTCGCCTGGTAGCCGCGCTGGGCCATGATGAGGTCCGCCATCTGCGTGCCGAGGTCGATGTCCGGCATGCGGACGTACCCTTCGGCGTTCGCGAGCGGGTTGTCCGGGTCGTAGGTCACACGGCCGGCGGCGCTGCCGAACGCCGCGCCCTTGACGTAGGCGCCGGACGTACCGGCGCCCTCCTGCACCTCGACGTAGCGGGCCTGGAACGCGGAGTCGTCCATCGACCGGACGGTGTTGACGTTCGCGATGTTGTCCGAGATCGCGTCGAGCCACTTCCGGTGCACGGTCATGCCGGTGCTCGCGATGCCGATCGCGTCGAAGGTCGTCACGAGTTCGTCCGCATCGCTGCGCGCAGGGCCGTGGCCTCGCCGCCGACCGCCTGGGTGGCGAACTGGTAGCGCAGGACCGTGTCGACGTTCGACAGGGTCTCCTGGTCCAGGTTCACGTTGTTGCCGATCTCGTTCGTCGGCTCGAGGCTGCGCGCGACGGTCGGCGTCGTGTGCCCGTCACCGTGCACGATCGACTGCGCGAGGGCGTCCTCGAAGCGCACCTTCTCGGCGTGGTAGTTCGGCGTGTTGATGTTCGCGACGTTGTTCGCGATGGTGCGCTGCCGCAGCGACAGCCCGTCGAGCGCGCTCTGCAGCGCGACGCTCGTCACGGAATCGAACACGGGTGGCCCGTCCCCTCGGTGTGCGACGTCGTGCGACGTCGCCGATTGGCGGTGGCCGATCCGTGGCCGAACGAGTGAGCGATCCGTGCTCGCGGTGCGCTGTCGGCGGCGGCGGGTGGGGCGTTAGGGCTCGCCCCGAACGGGGGGCGGGGGCGGGCGTTTGCCTGCTCGCCGTGGCCGGGCCGCGCGCTCCGCTCGCCGTGGCCGGGCCGCACGCTCCGCCGTGGTGCGACGATGCCGCTGCCGTACGACGACGCATCTGTCGTCTCGCCCGGAGACGCGCGACGACCTGCGACCGAAACAACGGAACCGCTGTCGTACGACGACGCATCTGTCGTCGTACTCGCTCGTGCGGGTCTGGCTCAGGCGGAAGCGTCGAGGTACACGGAGCCGCGCGGCTCGTCCGTCGCCGCGACCTGCCGGAGCGCACCGAGGTGCTCCAGGGTCTGCCGCCGCTCCGTCTCGAGCGCCGACATCCGGTCGCGCTGCGCCGCCAACAGCCGGGAGGCACGCCCCACCAGTGCGCGCGGCACCGGCCCGAGCGTGGTCGGCTCGGCCCACGGGGTCGCGTCGAGGACGGTCGCTGCGGTCTCCACGGTGCCGTCCGTGGTCGCGTCCGTCGCGGTCGGCCCGCTCGCGGTCAGCTCGCATTCGAGGGCGTCGAGCACTGCCGCCCACTCGCTGTGGACGGCGTCGGCGGTGGTGTCGTCGAGGGCGTCAGGCGACACCGAGGGCTCCCCCGCTACCGCCCTGCGGCGCCTGGGTCGTCGGCAGTGCGGCGGCGGCCTCGTGCCACGACTGCCGCAGGGGTTCGAGGATCCGGATGCAGTCGCGCGTGGCCTGCACGTCGCGGTGCACGTTCGCGGTGATCAGGGACGTCGACGCGTAGTTGTAGATCGCGAGGAGTCCCTCGCCACCGTCCCACACGTCGATCCGGAGCGTGGACGACAGCTCGCCGACGATCGCCTGGGCGTGCAGCAGCTGCTCGCGCGCGGCCTCCCAGTCGGACGCGGTCTGCGCGGCCTCGGCGCGGTGCAGGTCGAGGAGCAGGCGGTCGTAGAGCATCGTGACGAGCTGCGCGGGCGTCGCTGACAGCACGGCCTCGTTCGTGTACTGCGCGCGGCGCTGGTCGGTAGCCGTGCGGGGCTGCGCGGCCTGCCGGAAGGCGGCGGACTGCAGGTCGAAGGCGTTCATGGTCGTTCCCGTCACTTCGACGTCGATGCCAGCTGGCCCGAGAGCCACGCCGACTGGGACTGGAGCTTGCTGAGGCTGGTCTCGAGGGCGGAGTACTGCGCCTGCAGGGTCGCCCGTCGCGCGGTCAGCCGGTCCGACCAGTTGTCGATCTGGGTCGTCAGGTCCTTCGCGACCGACTGCTGCCCGGTGATCGAGGTCGTGATGGACCCCGTGTACTTGTCCGACGCTGCCGTCGCCGCAGCGCCGACGTTCGTCGCGACGCCGGACAGCACGGCCTGCGTGCCCTGCGGGTCGTCTGCCAGCGCCTTCTGGAAGACCGCGGCGTCGAAGCTGAAGGTGCCGTCCTTCTGGATGACGATGCCGATCGACGACGGCGACTTCCCGTTGACCGGGGTCGACATCGTCGTGGTGAGGCGCTGCACCGCGTCGCGGGTCGTGCCGTCCCCGGTCAGGACACCGGCCTTCGTCGACGTCGTCCCGGTGGTCGGACTCGTGGTGCTCGTCACCGCGGTGTTCGTCGCGTAGTACGAGGTGATGGCGTTGAACGCGTCGACGAGCCCGGACGCCACGGCCTGGGCCTTCGTGGTGTCCTGCGCGACCGTGACGGTCACCGGGTCCGTCGTGGTCTGCGTGACCGTGACGTCGAGCCCGGGGAGCAGGTCGTCGAACGTGTTCGTGGCGCTCGTCACGTTCTGCGCGGCGGCGGTGCCTGCCCAGAGCGTGACGCTGGCGTCCTTGCCCTGCGTGACGACCGCGGCACCCGGCTCGGTGAAGACGTTCGTCGCGGTACCGGCCGTCACGTCGTCGGACGAGCCGCGGTAGAGCGTGAAGGAGGCCGCGGCGCCGGTCTTCGTCGCGCTGAGCTGCAGGCGGTAGAGCTTCGTGCCGTCGGTGTCGGTGCCGGCGGCGACCTTCGTGGCGGTGACACCCGCGCCGACCTTGTTGATCGCGGTCACGGCGTCGTCGAGCGACCCCGAGGCCGGTGTGACGGTGGTCTTCTTCCCGTCGGCGCCGACGAGCGTGAGCGGTTCCGCGGCAGGCGCCCAGGTGGACATCGCCGAGGTGACACCGACGTGTGCGGCGGCGGTCGACCCGACCTGGAAGCTGACCGAGCCGGCGGAGGCCGTGGCGTCGGTCGCGACGGTGACACCGGTGGACGAGCTCTTCGCGGCGTACACGTCGAGCGACGTGGCCTTGGCGGCGTCGCCGGCCTTCGTCGCGAGGGTCTGCACCAGCGAGTTGATCGTCTGCAGCGACGACACGAACGAGTTGGTGTCGGTGAGCTTGTTCTTGAGCAGGGTCTGCGGGACCTGCTCGACGGTCATCAGCGAGTTGATCAGGTCGGTGGTCTTGAGACCGCTGACCAGACCGTCGATCGCGAGACTGTTGCCCGAGACGGACGACGTCGACATCGCGGGGCTCCCTGTCGTCGGGGGTGGTCGTGGGTGTGGTGACGCCGCCGTCCGGAGGACTCGAACTCCTCCGGACGACGGCGTCGGTGGTGCTAGCGGAGGAGCGAGAGCACGCCCTGGGTGCTCTGGTTCGCCTGCGCGAGCATCGAGGTGCCGGCCTGGCTCAGGATGTTGTCGCGGGTGTACTTGACCATCTCCTGCGCCATGTCGACGTCGGTGATGCGCGAACCAGCGGCGGTCAGGTTCTCCTTGGCCACGTTCGTCACGTTGATGGCGTGGTCGAAGCGGTTCTGGACTGCACCGAGGCTCGAGCGAGCGGACGACACAGCGGCGATCTGCGTGTCGATCGCCTTGATGGCAAGCTGTGCCTCGCCAGCGGAGCTGAACGCGATACCGGCCTTCGACGCCGTGCCTGCGTCGAGCCCAGTGGCAGCGTTCGCCGACACGGTGCCGCCGTCCTTCGCCACGACGGTCAGCTTCTTGCCGTCCTTGTCGGCGACCGCGGTGAACGACGCTGAGAACTTGTCGTCAGCGTTCAGTGCGGCCGCGTACTCCGTAGTGTCCGCGTAGGCAGTGCCGTCCTTGGGAGCCGTGAGAGTGCCCGTCGTGACCGTCGTCACCGTGCTGCCGTTGGTGGACGTGAAGGTACCGGCGGCAAGCTTCGACATGTCCGTCGGAGCGAACTCCTGGCCGTTGAGCACCGACAGCGACTTCGCAACGTCCGCCACGTTCGCACCGGAGAGGTCGACCGTGATCTGGCTGCTGGCGTCACCGTTCGCACCGACCTGGAACTTCATGGTGGCGTTCGACCCGTCGAGCAGGTTGAGGCCGTTGAAGTTGGTCGACTGCGAGATACGGGTGAGCTCCTTCTGGAGCTCGCCGACCTCCGTCGAGATCGCCGTACGCGAGGTGCCGTTGTTCGAGTCGTTACCCGCCTGCACGGCCAGGTCGCGCATGCGCTGGAGGATCGAGTGGGTCTCGGTGAGGCCACCTTCAGCGGTCTGCACGACGGAGATGCCGTCCTGCGCGTTGCGGGCGGCGACCGTGAGGCCACCGACCTGCGACTTGAGTCCCTCGGAGATCGTCAGACCGGCAGCGTCGTCGGCAGCACGGTTGATGCGGAGACCCGTCGAGAGCTTCTCGAGGGACTTCGACAGGTCGTTCTGCGTCGAGTTGAGGTTCCGGTACGTGTTGAGTGCCGAGAGGTTGGTGTTGATGGACATACCCATGGTGGTTTCCTCCGTGAATCCTTGGGTGGTGGTGCCTGCCCGTCCATGGGCTGACATCCGTGACTCTCGGCAGGTTCGCCGAGGTCGTTAGGTGTCGGCGAGGAAATCTCCTCGCCGAAGATCAACTGGCCGCCACGGCCGTCGGCGCCGACGCGTCCTGCACGGCCCTCGCGACCCCGGCGGCGGCGTTCGCGGCGACCCGCGCCAGGTACGCGCTGCGCCGTGCGGCGGTGGTGCGGGACACGGGCTCGACCGCGGTGCCGTCGCCGTAGTGCTCGGCGAGTCCGTCGCGCAGCAGCCGCATCGCCTCGGACCGCTGCTGCGACACCGCGGAGTGCGTGATCCCGAGTTCGGCGGCGACCTCGGTGACCGAGCGGTCACCGAAGTAGACGTTCTCGACCACGAACCGCATCCGGTCGGGCAGCGCGGCCACGGCGGCGCGCAGGTAGCGGCGCTTCTCGGCTTCGAGCAGGTCCTCGCCGGGCAGCGGCTGGTCGGACGCGATGACGTCGTGCACGGTCTCGTCGAGCGTGCCGACCGTGCGGCCCGCGTCGGACATCGCGTCGGCGGCGGTCTGGCGGTCGACGCCCATCGCGTCCGCGATCTCCTGCACGCCGACGGAGCGACCGAGTCGGGCGGACAGGGCCTCCTGCGTCGCGAGGGTCTCGCGGATCCGCTTCCGGGTGCCGCGGGAGGCCCAGTCGGCGGAGCGCATGTCGTCGGCGAGGGCACCGGTGATCCGGGTGCGGGCGTACGCACCGAAGGGCACGCCGAGATCCGGGTCGAACGCCTCGGCGGCGGCGACGAGTGCGAGGGACCCGACGGCAGCCAGGTCGTCGCGGTCGAGGTGGGTGGCGCGCGCACGGACGTCCGACACGATGTAGCCGACGAGCGGCAGGTGTTCCACGATCATCGCGTTGCGTGCGTTCCGGTCCATTGGCTTCCCCTGGTCGACGTGCTGACTGACCCGTCCGTGGGCGCGACGGACACCGGCCCTCGGGAGGCCGGTGCGGTCGACGAAGAACCACCCGGTTCCCTCCGGGCGGCGCACCCGCGCCCCTGCGACGCGGTGCCGGGGCGGACCCCTGCGGTGCGTTCCGAATGTATCGGCTGGGAAGTCCCCGGTGCCGGCTGTGAACGTCCCCAGTGCGGGGGGACGCGGGGTTCCGACGGTCCGCACTTCGGCGGACACACGGGCCGCCACGACCGTTCTTGTCCCCCGGTCTGGGTGACGACGCGTCCCCCGACGGCCCGGTCTGGAGGCACCGCCCGACACCACGGAGCAGCATCCGCCCGCCTCGTGGCCGCGTCCACCGCCGCGGTCCGCTTACGTCCGACGCGGCGGCGTCGATAGTCCCCGCTGTCCACCGGAAGGCGGACCGGCACGACCCGACCGTCGCCGACACCGATCCCGAACCGGGAGGAGCCATGAGCGTGAACGACCTGTCCGCCGTCCTCTGGCGCGAGCGCGAACTGCTCGAACTGCTCACGTTCAAGCTCGAGGAGGAGCAGCTCCTGCTCGCCGCCGGGCGGTCCCGCTGGGTGTCGCACGCCAGCCGCGAGGTCGAGCAGGTGCTCGAACGCCTCCGCAGCACCGGACTCGAGCGGGCCGCGTCGAGCGCCGCCGTCGCCGAGGAGTGGGGCGTCGACCCCGACGCACCGCTGCGCGACGTGGTGGCCGCTGCCCCGAACGGCCCCTGGGGCGAGATCCTCGCTGCGCACCTCACCGCGATGGTCGAGCTGACGACGCAGATCGGCGCGCTCCGCGACGAGAACGACCGCTTCCTCCGCACCGCGACGCAGGCCACCGAGGAGACCCTCGCCGGCTCGGTCGGCGACGCGTCCACCTACGACGCCTCGGGCAGCTCCGGCTCCCGCTCCGACGGCGCACGCCTGTTCGAGGGGACCCTGTAGCACCGTGGTGAGCACCTTCGGATCCCTCGCGACCGCCTACTCCGGCCTGACCGCAGCCCGCGCGGGCATCGACGTCACCGGGCAGAACATCGCGAACGCCGGCACCGCCGGGTACACCCGCCAGCGTGTGACGCAGTCGTCGGTCCCCGCCGTCCAGACCGGCTTCGTGCACGGCACCGCGGCCCTCGCCGGCCAGGGCGTCTCGGTCGACGGCATCGCCCGTCTCGGCTCCCTGACGCTCGACGCCGGCCTCCGCACCGCGACCGGCTCCTCGGCGTGGGCACAGACCCGCGCGACGGGCCTCTCGGCGATCGAGGACGGCCTGCACGAACCCGGGAAGAACGGCCTCTCGGCGCAGCTCGACGTCTTCTGGTCGGCGTGGAGCGACCTCGCCGCGCACCCCGACGACGCGGGAGCCGCCTCGACCGTGATCGCCGCGGCCTCCACGGTCGCGGGCAGCCTGGCCACCGGTTCCAGGGCCCTCGACACGCAGTGGACCACCGTCCGATCGACCGCCGCGACCCAGGTCGACCAGCTCAACGGCGCCGCCGCGCAGGTCGCCGACCTGAACGGGCAGATCCGGTCGACCCTCGCCGCCGGCGGCAACGCGAACGAGCTGCTCGACCAGCGCGACCAGCTCACCCAGCAGATCGCCGGACTCGCGGGCGGCACGGTCCGGACGAACACCGACGGCACCGTCGACGTGCTGCTGGGCGGCAACCCGCTCGTGCAGGGCGACACCGTCCGCACCGTCGCGCTCGACGGCGGCACCCGGCTCGGCGACGGGACGGCCGTCGCCCTCCGCTGGACCACGGGCAGCGCCAGCACGGTGACACTCGACGGCGGCTCGATCGGCGGTGCGCTCTCGCTCCTCGCCCCGGCCTCCGGTGGCACCGGTGGAGCGATCGCCGAGGCCTCCGCCGCGTACGACCGGGTCGCGACCCGCCTCGCCGAGACCGTGAACGCCGAGCACGCGAAGGGCACCACGCCCTCGGGGGCCACCGGTCAGCCGTTCTTCGCCCTCGCCACCGGCACACCGGCGGCCCAGGGACTCTCGGTCGTCCCGACGGACGGCACGGGCCTCGCGACGCGGAACGCGGCGGGGGAACTCGACGACTCGTTCGCCGACACGCTCTCGCGACTCGGCACGGTCGCCGGGGGTGCGGACAGCACCTGGGCGAGCTTCGTGGCGGGGGTGGGCAGCGCCTCCCGGACGGCCACGTCGGAGGCGACGCTCACCGGACTCGCCCTGACCAGCGCACGCACGCAGCAGCAGTCCGGCGCCGGCGTCGACCTCGACGAGGAGAACGTCGCCCTGCTGAGCTACCAGCACGCCTACCAGGGCGCGGCGCGCGTCCTCACCGCGGTCGACGAGATGCTCGACACGCTCATCAACCGCGTCGGACTCGTCGGGAGGGGCTGACCGTGATCACCCGTGTGACCACCCAGATGTCGATCGCATCGGCGACGGAGCGACTACAGGCCAACGCCGCTCGTGTGGCCGAGGCCACGCAGCGCGCCACCACGCTGCAGGCGATCGCGAAGCCGTCGGACGACCCGGTCGGCACCGGTTCGTCGATGCAGGTGCGGAAGGAGCAGGCCGCCGCCGCGCAGTACACGCGCAACGCGAACGACGCCGTCGGCTGGCTCGCGACGACCGACAGTGCCCTGACCGGTGCCCACTCGGTGCTCGCGACGGTGCGGGACCTGACCGTGCAGGCCGCGAACTCCGGTGTGATGGACGACACCGCCCGCGACGCGTTCATCACGCAGTTCCGGGCACTAAAGGCCGACCTCGAGTCGGCCGCCAACAGCACCTACGGCACGCGGTCGGTGTTCGCGGGCTCGTCGACCTCGTCGACCGCGTACACGAGCGCCGACGGCTTCGCCGCTGCGACCACGGCGGTGTCCCGACGGGTCGGCGACGCCCAGACCGTGCGGGTCGACACCCCGGGCGCGGCGGCCTTCGGCTCGGGCGCGTCGTCGGCCTTCGCGGTGATCGACGGCATCGTCGCCGACCTCCAGAACGGTGTGAACGTGAACCCGAAGCTCAACGACGTCGACGCGGCACTCGGGACCCTCCGAGCGGCACAGGCCGACGTCGGCGTGCGGCACGCGGCGGCGCTCAGCGCGCAGGACGCGCTGAAGACCTCGTCCGTCGCACTCGAGACCCGCCGAGCCGGCATCGAGGACCTCGACCTCGCCGGTGCCGTCCTCGACCTGCAGGTGCAGCAGACCACCTACCAGGCAGCCCTCGCCGTCACCGCGAAGGTCCTGCAGCCGACCCTGATGGACTACCTCCGATGAGCATCGACCTGACCTTCCCCACGCCCCCGTTCGGGCTGTCGCCGGCACCCGTGTTCACCCTGGAGCCCGTCGACGGCGCCGAGGGGCTCTTCGCCCTGCACGGCGACGATGCCCGGCTCTTCCTGCTCGACGCCGCGGTGCACCTGCCCGACTACGCGCCCGAGCTCACCGACGAGCAAGCGGCCACGATCGGCCTGACCGACCCCGCCGACGCGATGCTGCTCGTCGTCGCCAACCCGGGGGCGTCCGGCACGACGGTGAACCTGCTCGCCCCGGTCGTCGTGCACGCGCGCACGGCTGTCGGCGCGCAGTTCATCCTCGAGGACCAGGACCTGCCGCTGCGCGCCGAGCTCGCGCGGCGGTAGCGCGCGGCGCGGGCGCGGGGCGTCACGTCGGGCCTGCGCTGTCGTACGACTCGCCCGCTGTCGTACGACGACGGGTTTGTCGTACTTCTCGCGCGACTGCGCTCGCCCGCGGCTGACGCGACAGATCCGCTGTCGTCCGACAGCAACTTCGTCGCACTTCTCGCCGCCGCCACTCCTGCACAGCCGGGAGGCTCGGCTCACCATCCCCAGTTCGACTCACCCCCGCCGATCGCCCCGGTCGAGGACGCGAGGCTGGCGGACATGCACGAACGAGTCCTCGCCGTCCCGCTGATCCGGACGAGTCACTTCACCTCCGCAGAGCGCCGCGCACTGCAACGTCGTGCACAGCGTGGCGAGCTCCGGCCGATCCGTCCCGGCGTCCTGGTCGATCCATCAGCGATCACCGACCTCATGCCGGAGGAACACCACCTCCTACTGGTGCGCGCCACCGCGCACCGCATCCGTCCCCCGAGACTGCTCGCTCACCGCAGCGCCGCACTCGCCTACGGGCTCCCCCTCGTCGGTGCCCCACCGGACCGCGTGGAGTTGCGGGACCCACGGCGGTCTCGCGTCGAGACCACCGCGTACCTGCGGACCCGTCCGGCCGTCGCGCGAGCACCTCGCGGAAGGTGGGCCGGCACGCCGCCGTACAGCCCGTCGATGTTCGCCGGCGTGACCGTCGAACCGCTCGTCGACGTCCTGGTCGATGTTGCCGCGACCGAACCGCTCTGCACCGCGCTCCCGATCATCGACGCCGCGTTGCACGGCCGTCAGCTGCTCCCGACGATGCTCTCGGAGGCAGCCGGGGCGTCTGCCACTGCGCACGACAAGGCGGCGATCGCACTCGGGATGGGGTCGGCGCTGACGGACTCACCGGCGGAGTCGGTGTGCCGGGTGCGCTTCCGACAGCTGGGAGCGCCGGAGCCCGTCCAGCAGCACGTCTTCACGCGCACGGGCGAGCGGACCGCAGTGGTCGACTTCTGGTTCCCCGACCAGGGTGTCGTGGTCGAGGTGGACGGGCGGGGGAAGTACGGCGAGGGTCCGGAGGCCGCTGCCGCGCACTGGCACGAGAAGCAGCGCGAGGACTTCGTCCGCTCGTTCCCCGAGGTCAGGACCGTCGTCCGGGTCGTCTGGGCCGACCTGGTGGAGCCCGAGCGACTCCGTGCGAAGCTCCTCCGAGCGGGCATCCCGTGCCGGTGATCTCCGCCAGGTCGACGCGCGCGGCGACCCGCGCGAGCGGAGCTCCCACCGCCCGGGCGTACCGTCATCGTCATGGCCCGACAGCACAACGACGGGGCGATCGTGCCGATGCCGCCCGCCCCGGTCCAGTCCGACACCCGCGACGACCGGACCCCGACGCCCGACAGCCCGAAGGGGTGGGCGAAGATGCTCGACCGCGTGATCGCGGTGCAGCGCCCGGTGGTGGTCGCGCACGTGAACTCGATCCGACGACGTCACCCGAACGCGAGTCCGGCCGAGGTCATCCAGATCCTCGAGCGGCAGTACCTGGCGGCGGTCACGACCGGCGGCGCTGCCGTCGGCGCGAGTGCGGTCATCCCCGGCGTCGGCATGGCTGCGGCCCTCGGACTGAGCGGTGCCGAGACCGTCGGCTTCCTCGAGGCCACCGCCCTCTTCGCACAGTCGGTGACGGAGGTGCACGGCATCGCCCTCGAGGACCCCGAGCGCTCCCGCACCCTCGTGATGGCCCTCATCCTCGGCGCTCCCGGCACGCAGCTCGTCAAGCAGCTCGCCGGTCAGGCCGCCGGCGGCCAGGCTCGTTCGGCGTTCTGGGGCGAGATGGTGACGGCCTCGCTGCCGAAGCAGGTCGTGAGCGGCATCGGCGGCAAGGTCCGCGACCAGTTCATCAAGCGGTTCGCCGCGCGGCAGGGTGCATCGGTCCTCGGTCGTGCGCTCCCGTTCGGCATCGGTGCAGCGGTCGGGGGGCTCGGCAACCACGCCTTGGGCAAGAAGGTCGTCCAGGCCTCCCGCGAGGGCTTCGGCCTGCCCCCGCGGCACTTCACCATCGTGCTCGAGGCGAAGCCGACGAATGAGCGCGGCCGCGCCGCCAAGGCGACGGGCGCGCTGGACGAGCGATCGGACGACCACGAGCGTCGCGCGCTGCCGTGGCGCCGGAAGAGCCGGGCCGACGACGACCTGTGGGCGGACACCCCGCACCGCGAGGAACGCGACTGAGGCACGTGACGACGTGATCACGTCGACGGACGGGAGGCGCGGGGGCCGCGGGGCCCCCCCCCCCCCCCCCGCCCCCCCCCCCCCCCCCGGTGATAGCTTTGGGGGGGGATGGGGTCGCGCCACGG